>NZ_VDDC01000057.1:0-12059 GCF_006239215.1 Paracoccus haeundaensis | reverse complement strand
CGCGGGGTAGAGCAGCCCGGTAGCTCGTCAGGCTCATAACCTGAAGGTCACAGGTTCAAATCCTGTCCCCGCAACCACCGTCAAAGACTCACCACCAGCCCCGGCCAAACGCCGGGGCTTTCGCATGTCCGGGCGACTGATGCCGGCCTGGCCTTCCGCAAGGCCAAGAATGGCCGCAAGCTTACCTAAAAGTGGAAAACCGTGGGTCATAATTTCCTTTGCGGTAATGTAGCGTCTGCCCGACTTGAAGGAGCATTCGGGGCTATACGCCTTGGTGCTCGACGCATCACGCTTGGAGAAGGCGTCAGCTGTCGCTTCGCATGATTGGTAGCCGGCTTGAGGATTTCATCTCTCGCAACGACAGGTTCGACCGGATGCTGGTGACGCCGGGAAGCCGTCGAAGCGTGGTCTCGACGAAGGTGCTGTAGTCATCCAGATCTCGCGCGACGGCGATGAGCAGAAAATCGTCGGCGCCGGTCGTGTTGTGGCAGGACAGGATATTGGGCGAGGTTTCGATGATGCGCTGAAACGTAGCGGTCGTTGTCGCATCGTGTTCGGAACAGCGCAGTTGGACGAATGCCATCACGCCCAGTCCGATCTTCCGGCGGTTCAACCGGGCCTGATAGCCCTCGATGATGCCGCTTTCCTCCAGCCGCTTCAGACGCCGCCAGCATGGCGTTTCGCTCATCGACAGCGTCTCGGCCAGTTTGGCATTTGTCATGCGGCCGTCGTCTTGAAGCAACGTAAGCATTTGCATACTGACGGCGTCAATCTTGGTCATGGAGCAGAGTATCCGTGGGTTGGCACATCAAAAGGGCAGAGTCTGCCTCAATGATGGCAAATGATAAGAAGATTGGCAAAGCGCTTTCCCGCCATGTGGCTAGGATGACAGCCGATGGTTCACCACCTGAAGGAGCTGACCCCATGAAAGCCGTGATGTTTGAGACGTTCGGGGAAATGCCCACGCTCGTCACCCTTCCGGACCCGACCCCAGCCGCGCATGGCGTCGTTCTCAAGGTGGAGGCGACGGGCGTCTGCCGCAGCGATTGGCACGGCTGGAAGGGGCATGATCCCGACATCGAGCTTCCGCATGTTCCGGGCCACGAATTGGCAGGGGTGGTGGTGGCCGTCGGCAAGGACGTCACCAAGTGGGCAGTGGGGGACAAGGTCACCGTCCCGTTCATCTGCAGCTGTGGCAGCTGCTCGGAGTGCCATGCCGGACATCAGCAGGTCTGCCTGCACCAGGAGCAGCCGGGCTTCACCCATTGGGGTTCGTTTGCTGAATATGTTGCCATCCACAGAGCCGACCTGAACCTGGTTGCCCTGCCGGACGGCATGGATTTCGCCACCGCTGCCAGCTTGGGTTGCCGGTTCGCCACGTCCTTTCGTGCTGTCGTCGATCAGGGGCGGGTCAGTGCGGGGCAATGGGTGGCCGTTCACGGATGTGGCGGGGTGGGTCTGTCCGCGGTGATGATCGCCGCAGCGGCCGGGGCCAACGTCATCGGCGTGGACCTTGATCCGGCAAAGCTGGATCTGGCCCGTGCGCTTGGTGCGGCTTTCGTGATCGACGGCAGGCAGGAGAATGTCCCCGAAGCGATCCGGGAGATCACTCGGGGTGGCGCGAACGTGTCGATCGATGCGCTTGGGCATACGGTGACGATGACCAATTCCATCCTCTGTCTGCGGCCGCGCGGCAAGCATATCCAAGTGGGCCTGATGCTGGGCGATCACGCGGCACCGGCCGTGCCCATGCCCAGGATCGTCGGTCAAGAGATCGAGATCCTGGGCTCGCATGGGATGCAGGCTCATCGCTACGGCGCGATGCTGGACATGGTGGCCAGTGGCAAGCTTGATCCCGCGCGGCTGGTGGGGGACCGGATCAGCCTTGCCGAAGCCCCCGCGGCCTTGGTGAACATGGACAGGTTTCAGTCCGTCGGCGCCACGATCATCACCCGGTTCTAGGAACATCAGAGAGAAAGGGATCATGGTGTTTGGATCCCCATCTCCCTGCTCTCAAGGTCCGGTCAGGTCGTGAACGGAAGGTCTGGTGCGCGTGGTTTTGGCAGCGAGGTGGGTATCGTCTTATCACGGGAAGCCACCGGCTGCAGGTTCGCAGCAGGAATAAGCGTTTAGTGTATGACCGCCATAACTATGGCACAAACAGTGGTCGCGCGCCATTTTTTGTCCGGTCAATAGTGGGAAGATGAGGTCAGCCGGTCTTTATGGCATTGAAAGGCCCGGTTTCATACGGCAGGCCTGCTCCGCTCTGATTTGATCGAACGGCGTCAGGGATTGGCTGATTTAGCTCATCACGATCGTTGCAAGCCTGGCCACCGTGGTCGCGACACACCTCCGGAAAGGACAGGGCGGCTCAGTGGGTGCAATGAGATGAGATCAGGATTTAAGCCCCTAGCGCCCCACGATGAACGGGTGGGGGGCATATCATTGAACCCGTGAAACCAAATCAGGTAGAAGACATTCAGATATGCGCCACGCATGATCATCAATCTTTTGATCGACTAATCGACCCAGTCGATGACCTTCATCATGGTGGATTTCGTTTGAACAGCCGACTGCCGAAGGCCAGCGACGCCACAAAGCGATATTGGTTGCGGTTACTGCGGGGAGAAGCCGCTCAAGGACATGCAAATCACGGAACTGACCGTGAAAGGGTTACGTATCGTTTGGTCACCGCGCATGCGGGACTGCGGCAGACTGCAGGGCACTGCATCTTGACCGATGCGCATGACATGGGCGCACCAAGGGATCATTCCAGCAATGCTCCATCGATGCTTTCCCCGGTCATTCTGCGATACAGATGTTCGTTCCAATAAGGCGTCCAGCAAACCAGAACCTTTCCGGTGCCGCTGAAGACACGCAGGCGTTTCTGCCCGGAGATCAGGTTGCGCGGAAATGACGCCGGATTTCGTGATGAGAACCGCAGGCCCTCGGTCCTGCCCAGCACAAGTCGACCCTGAACACGCAGGTCGCTGTCCTGAACCTCGATCGTCTCGACAGGGCCGGGGGCGTTGATCGCGACCTGGCCCGCATTGTGAAGCGTCGTCTTCCAGACCAGGCCGCCATCACCCGCCCACAGGCTGGGCCAGAAGCGTTCACGGCGCATGCCCAGGGAAACACCGCCTTCGGATGCCCAATAGACGCCGGGCTCCAGAACCCATGTCTCGCCGTCCTGAACCGTCAGAAGGTGATATCCGGACAAGGAAGGCTGCAGCACGATCGACCCGCTGCCCTTGTAATAAGGCCTGATCCGGGCTTCGCTGGTGAACATCGACCGAAAGACATCCGCCGGTGCCGGCAGCCGCGGTGTCAGGGCGATGTCGCCGCGCATGGTCGACAGGGCCCCGCGGCGGGCGCGGATGGTCTCCTGGTCGATCTCGATGCGAACCTGCCGCATTCCCTCGACCTCCCGGATGGAAAACTGCGCCATGTCGCCTCCTCAGGGCTCGTCCCAGATCATGACCCTTTGCCACAGGCGCTCCAGCGGGTCGGGCTGGATCGCCGCCTCGCCGCGCAGCGGATCGTCAAGGGCGACGATGACGAACAGGATGACGCCCAGAAAGAACGCCGTGATGGTGCCCAGCACGAACTGACGCACGGGGCGCATCCGCAGCAGGACGATCAGCAGGATGTTGATCGCCGCGCCCACCAGGACGGCATACCACAGGACGTTGGGAATTTCCGTGTAGACACCGTTCAGACGCAGCTGCCGGGCGCGGGTGAACTCCTGGAACGCCGACAGCATCTGCGCATGCAGGATTTCCTGCCCGGCCGAGGTCGGCTCGAACCCCGACAGCTTCTGGCGCATCGCATTCACGCGATTGCCACCGCCATCCAGATAGGAGCCCTGCGCATGGGCGGGCCAGTCCTTGTACAGAGTGGTCAGGACATAGTCGCGCATCATCGCCTTGGTCTCGGATCGCACGGGTTCCGGGTAACCGTTGATGTCGGAATACAGCGCGCCGAGCACCGTCGCCTCGTTCAGCACCGCCTCGTTCACCCGCTCGTTGTTCTGATAGGCCGATACGGTCAGCAGGCCCAGCAGCAGCCCATAGAACAGGTTGAAGCCGGCCGTGCCGTGGGTGATCGCCTCGTTCAGGTCGGGGCCGGAACCGATCAGCAGGCGCAGGATCGGCTTGAGGACGAGCATCCCGACAAAGATCGACAGGACGGCGGCAAGCGAGAAATAGAGGGCAAGGTCGCGCAGCGGAATGTCGTACAGGAAATCCGGCATCGCTTCCCTCGCAAGGTCCCCCTTTCCATAGTGACTGCGACTTCGCGTTTCTGCGAGAAGATTTTACGCGCTTGCCGATGAATCGCCGTCATGCGCTAATGGCGGCAACAAGGTGCGGAGGTCGTCGATGTTCCGTTGGATGGCAGTGGCCTTTCTGTCCGTGTCGACAGCTGCGCAGGCACTGGATCCACGGCTGTACACCATCGGCTCCGGGGACGTTAACGGAAGCTATTACGCCGCCGCCACCGCCCTGTGTCAGGAGACAAACCGGGCTGAGGCAGCACTGCGCTGCAGCCCCGAAGCCACCCCCGGTTCGATCTACAACATGGAGGCACTGCGGAACCGCCAGCTTGATTTCGCCATCGTGCAGTCCGACGTGCAGAACATGGCCCTGACCGGCGAAGGCCCGTTCTTGGGTAAACCGGCCTTCTCTGACCTTCGCAGCGTCATGTCGCTCTATCCGGAAACGCTGACGGTCCTGTCGCGCCCCGACGCCCATATCCTCAGCCTGGGGGGGCTTGTCGGCAAGCGGGTCGATATCGGTCTGCCCGCATCGGGCAGGCAGGCGACGGCCATGCGCCTGCTGACGGCCCTGGGTCTGGATCGGACGGATTTCAGGGCGCTGCTTGAACTCTCCACCGGCACCGGGCTGGATGAATTATGCGCCGGCAGGATCGACGCGACCGTGCTGATCCTGGGTCATCCCAGTTCGGTCGTCGATCGTGCCATCAACGAGTGCGATGCGCGGCTGGTCAACATTTCCGGACCCGAAGTGCGCGCGTTCATCGAGGCGAACGACGATTATGTCTACTCGTCCATTCCGCGCAGCGTCTATGGAAAAAAGGGCAGGATCCTGTCGATCGGAGTCTTGGCGACGCTGGTGACACGCACGGACATGCCGGATGACATCGTTGCCGCAATCATCAAGAATACCATCGCAAACCTTCCCTCGATCGGGGTCTCAGCGGCCGTGCTGGAGAAGCTGTCCGTTCGCGACATGCAGGAGTCGGGCTTGGCCGCCCCCTTGCATCCGGCGGCCGCAGCAATGTTTGCGGAAATAGGCAAATAGCGTTTATCGCCTCTCAACGTATAAGTAATTGATTTAATCAAGGGTTGCCGCGACTTCTTTTCCCTTTGAAATTTTCTATTGTTCTGCCTTGCTTATGAAGGCGCGAATTTCAGATTCACGGCCTTGGTTCCAAGGCCATGTTTCACGGAGGCAGTTGCTATTGCGGTTGCACTTCCAGTGTTAATTGTAGACGCTATGCTGACCGCTTTGCTGTATGATTTTCCAAGCGATTATCGGTACAAATAGCGTAGATTCTGTCGGCTATGTCATATCGGAGAAGACTAAGAGCAAATTCAACGGTGGCGTTGGCTCTGGATCAAAGGATTGGTGCCTCTCCCGCGGCCTGTTATGGCTGTGAAGTTTGCCGATGCTCGCAAGGGCGTCGTAAGCTAGGAGAGGTTTCCGATGACGTTTAAAGGTGATGCCGCCTGTTCTCTATGAGGGCAAAACATTAGGACTACTGCTGACGAAGTCGCGGGGTGCAACGGTTGGTCAGCGTTCTGCGATCATAATAAATGCTGATGAAAACATGGCGTACTATATGCGCGGCAGTCGAAATCTGTGCACTGCCATATCTGATACGGATATGATCACGTGTGCTGCGGGGTGTTTCGATATCACTGAATGGACGGCCTGCCTCTTTTTTGCAATCTTCGGTTGATTTGTATAGAGGTCTATCCCTCCTTAATAGATAATCCGAGTCATTATTCCCACGGTCAAGAGACCGAAACCATATAATCGTAGAACGGTCCGTTTCGACATGGCGCTTTCAGCGAAATAAAAAATCAGCCTAATAACTTAAAAAATTCAAGACAATGTAGTAAAAAGATAATTTCCCTATTTTGGCATTGTTGCCGCGTGAAAAATCTTCAAGTTGATTAACGTTACTGGAACATCATCTCCGTCGCTTGGTTGGGGCCCCGATAAACCTGTCGGCGGGTCGCTGTGATGCTCGTCTTCAGCCAGACAAGGGAGATCTCAGATGTCCATCAACGATCCGAACCTCAGGGAGACTGATACGTCCGAACAGGGCAGCATCAGGGCCGAGGCCTCCGAACAGGCGTCGCGGTTGGCCGGAACGGTCAAGGACGAGGTCGCGCGCCGCGAGCAGAACCTGCGTTCCGGCGTTGCGAACCGTGCCGAGAGCGTGGCCGAAGGTCTGCGCAAGGCCAGATCCGAGATCGAAGCGGATTCGACCGTTGCCCAGATGTTCGACCGTGCCGCCGACAGCGTCAGCGGACTGGCGGACAGCCTGAATTCGACGGATCCCGCGCAGATGCTGGGTGATGTGCGTCGCTTTGCGCGTCGCCAGCCGGGCGCCTTTCTGGGTCTGTCGGCCTTGGCTGGCTTTGCCGCGGTCCGTTTCCTGCGGGCAGGGTCCGCCAGTTCGTCGGACATGACCAGGTCCGGTAGCTATGGCATGACCGGCACGACCCGGCCGACCGGCTCCGGTGATCGCGCAGCGGTCGCTCAAACCGGCGCTGCAAACCCTGATCATCACGTGGGCATCGGGGCCAAGCCTGTGTCCGGCACCGGCACCGGTACCGGCACAGCGTCATCCGGCAACCCTGGCCTCTCGGGCAGCCGCACGATCGGAGGTTCGTATGACTGATCCTGTCCGCTCTCAGAACCCCGCCACACTTGCGACCGATGCACTGCGGCTGTCAGGGGATCTTGTCCGCAAGGAGATCGCCCTTGCCAGGGCAGAGATGCGCCGGAACCTCAGCCATGCCGGGGCCGGGCTGGGGATGATTGTGGCTGCCGCCGTCATCGGCATCGTCACGCTGAACGTGTTGACGGCGGCTTTGGTGGCCGCCTTGGCGGAAACCGATCTTGGCCCGATCTGGAGCGCGGTCATCGTCGGGGTTGTGCTTGCGATCCTAGCCTATGGCCTTTTGCGCAAGGGCATGGCCGACCTGAAACCCGAAAACCTGATGCCGACGCGCACGGTCGAGAACGTCCAGCGCGACGCGAATACGGTCAAGGAGGCCTATCATGACGCATGATGCAGACAACCCGGACCATATCGAACGCGAGATCGAGAAGGACCGTGACGCCCTGCGCCGCACGCTGAACGACCTGCAGGACGAACTGTCTCTGGACGGCCTGTCGCGCCGCCTGACAGGCTCCGTTCGTCGGAACGGCGCGGAATGGGCGGAATCGGCCAGCGCAGCCGCCCGTGCCAACCCTGTTGCCTTGGGCCTGACCGGTATCGGACTGGCATGGATGATCTTTGGTCGCGGGCATGACCCGGTCCATGGCCTTGGCCAATCCTCCGAACGGCGCAACGAACAGACCGTATCGACGCGGGCTTACGGCACCCCGCCCCCGCGCGGTGCAGCATCGACCACGGGTTGGAGTTCGGACCGTCGCCCGATGACGACCGGATCGTCCTTTGACCAGAGCACCGGATCCGACAAGGAAGATAGCATGATGGACAGAACCAGAGAGACCGCCAGCCACCTGCGGGACCGCGTCAGTGACGGCACGACCGCATTGGGCAATCGCGCGCGCCATTTTCGGGACCGGCTTGGAGAGGGCACCGAGGGGATGAGCGAAGAGGCCCGTCGCCGGATCGAGACGGCACGCCGCAAGGCACTGGATGCCAGCGACGCGGCCAGCCGCCAGATGGCGCGGGCGAACAGGCAGGTCGCCCGCAGCTATGACAACGAACCCTTGCTGTTCGGTGCGCTGGCACTGATCGGGGGCACAGCCTTGGGCGCCCTGTTGCCCGGCACGCGACAGGAGGACGAGCTGATGGGCGACTATCGTGATCAGCTGTTCGACGAGGCGGAGGCGATCTATGCGGAGGAGAAGAGCCGCATCGGAAACGCCGTATCAGCCGGGCTGGACGAGGCGAAGTCAGCCGCATCCAGCGTCGTGGCCGCCGCACAGGACGAGTTGACGGACGCGGAAGAAGACAAGGCATCCTCCGGATCCGGCCATTCCCAATCCTCCACGGCCCCCCGGACAGCCAGCTCCCCGACAGGTATGCCGGGGTCGGCAAAAGTCTAAGCGTCTAAAGCATCTTTGGCAGCCTCGCATCAGCGGGGCTGTCGTTTTCGCGAAGCTCTGTTCCGACCCGAGCTTGTCGTGATCGTCGGCGTTGTCTTTGCCGAAGAAGAAGTGCGGCACCGGATACCAGGTTGCAGTGTTCCAAAGGCGCCATCTGGCGGACATGATGGCGACACTTGCTTTCAAGACACGCTCTCTTCTGAGCAGGGCAGGCGCTGGCCAGTCAGCCCACCGCAAAGGCACCGCCCAGAGGCACGGGGAGGCCGTGGCTCCCTCCTCAAGTGCAAACGGCCTCAACGGCTCTTCGACAGCATCGAAACCGACAGCAGCATATCATGGCAAGCAAGGACCAGCCCGCCGAAGACCGCACGGATCTTGCCGAAGATCGTACCATTCTGGCGGTAGAACGCACGTTCTCTGGCTGGATCAGGACTGGTTTGGCGACTGCTGCGGTCGCAATCGGGATGCAGGCCGTCTTCGGCCCGTTTCAGCCCACCTGGGTTCCGAAAGCCGTGGCGACGGTGTTTCTTCTCGCGGCACAGATGATGCTTCTGTTCGCTTGGTGGGCCAACCGCACATCCCGGCGCAGACTGTCCGTGCATGCGGCCCGGGCCCAACCCGCAATCCGGATCGCATTCCTCATTGTGCTGCTGTCGATCGGCATTTGGGGAACGGGTGCCGTGCTGTGGTTGCTGTGACGGAGGGCGGCTTGAACTGCAGGCGTACCCTCCTTGGGCAACAGCGAGTTTCGGGGGCTTTCGGTTAAGCTTCGGTCACGCTGGCACGGGGGGATCTTCGGACACGTGATCCCTGGTCAGGATGCGACACAGGCGCGCCGTCGTCGTGCCGCCAAGAATAACGCTCCGCGTCGACATCTGTTGTGGATCAACAACGCGCGCCTGCCCGTACATTCGGCCAAAATCCATGCGGCAATCATTGCTATCAACAAACGGCAATCCACCATCTTACGATGGTTGGCGAAGATAGCGGCTGTCGTTCGGCAGTGCACGCTGACGGAATGTCGTCGCCAGCGCATGCAGCCGTTCTGACAGCGCATCTCCCTGCAGTGCCGGGCCATGACCTGTCACCATGATCCGGGGCTCCAGGTCCGCCAGTCGCCGGACCGACAGATCGGCCGCTGTCCAATCGGGTGTGAAATAGGCAGGGGGGCCCTGCAGGTGGCCCTGCGGCATCAGGGCACCTCGGAGGGACTCCTGGCGCGTCGTGATGACGGCATCGCCCGCCAGCAAGGCCCGCGTGCCGGCGTTCCAGAACGAGACATGACCCGGCGTGTGGCCGGGCGTATGGATCCACCGCCAATCCTCCAGATCCGGAATGCGGCCATCCTCCGGCAGGGCCCGAAGATGGCGCGACACGTCGATCGGATGCCGGGGGAACAGCCAGGACAGTTCCGCCATCATACCGCCCCCCACCTCGGGGGCTGCAGGGGGATAGGCTTGGCGGCCGGTCAGGAAGGGATGCTCGGCCGGGTGGGCATAGATGGGCGCGTCCCATGTTTCTGCCAGATGATGCAACGCGCCCACATGATCGAAATGCCCATGCGTCAGCAGGATCGCGGCGGGGCGGGATGCGCCATAGCGCCGTCGTGCCGCCTGCAGGATGGCCGCGGCCGAACCCGGCACGCCCGCATCGACCAGATACCAGTCCCGGTCGCCGGCACCGGCAGCACCGATGAACGCGACATTGACGATGCCGCAGCGCAAACAGGCCAGATCGTCGCCAAGATCAGTCGCCCAAGCCTCCGCAGGGACGGCAATGCCGGTCGGTCCGGGGGGCGAGGACGCCGCCGCCACCGCCAGTGAGAACGCCCCATAGCCGCGCAGCATCGTGCGCACCGTCTGGTCGTCCACGTCGCGTGCCAAGGCAAGGCAGGCCGCACCCTGCGCGGCATCCAATAATCGGTGCTGGTCCATGCGGATCGGCCGCCCGGGCGAGCGACCGCGATAGGATGTCGCCAGCGAATACGCGGCCACCCCCAACCCGAGGGCGGTCAACGGCGCCCGAAGGCCGGCGTTTCGTTTCATGGATGCCGGCCCCAGGACCAGCAGGGCCGCGGACACGGCATCAAGCGCGGCGTGCAGTCGGGATGGGATCATGATGGGCCTCTCATGTCGGGGGTTCAGCGATGATGCTCTCAAGCGCCTGGGCCATCAGCATATGTCCTAGCTTGGATCGGCGGCGCAGCGACGCCTGGCTGTAATCGAAGGACTTTCCGGAAAAGTCGTCCTCGGGGTCCGACAGGATGACATGATGAAAGCGACGTCCGGTCAGGTCGCACGCCGCGATCGCGCGGCGCGATTGGCACCCGAAGGCAAGCTCCTGTGCCCGGTCGGCGATGCCGTCCATCGTCTGGCGCAGCGGCCCCGCTGCGCTGTACAGATCGCAGGCCAGGATCAGGGCGTCGTCATCTCGATCCAGCAGCGTGCGCAGGGGCAGGTTCTCGGCCAGGCCCGCATCCATGAAATGCCGCCCGTTCAGGGTGACAGGGGGGAACAGGACCGGCAACGCGCTGCTGGCCATAAGATGATCCACCGTCAGCGGTTCCACCGTATTGCGGAACGCCGCCACGGTGCCGGTTTCGACATCCGTCGCGGTCACGGTGACCTCGATGCCGCCCGCGTTCAGCAGATCGAAATCCACGTATTCCTCGATCAGCCGACGGGTCGCCCTGCGATGGAAGACTGCCCTGTCGGGCGGCACACCGGGGAGGATTTCGGCCAACCCGGGGACCGATGGGCTGAACAGCGCAGGGTTTCCGAACAGCAACGTGCCCGTGACCAACCGGCGGCGCCCGCTTCCCGACAAGGCAGACTGAGCGATGTCGTTGAGAAAGCGGTCCAGGCTTTCGACCCGCCGGTCTGGCGGATTGCCCGCGATGACCGCCGCGACGATCGCCCCGATCGAGGCGCCCGAGATGCGTGTGACGTTCAGCGCTGCGTCCTGAATTGCCTTCCATGCGCCCGCATGAAAGGCCCCCAATGCGTTTCCGCCGGACAGGCACAACCAGGTCTGCATTCCGTCATTCCCCATTTACTGTCCGTTCAAAGGCGTGCCGATGGTCGGCGTGGCGCCCATAGGCACGCTCCAAAGCGGCTGTTCGGTGATGTCGGGGGCATGGGCTGTACGCACGGTCAGGGGCGGCTCATGGTCGGAGATCTGGCTGGCCGGTAAGGTGAGATCGAACGTCGGGCTTGCCTGCCTTGCGCGCAGGGGTTTTGCGGCGGCGGCATGGTTGGCGATATCATCGACGCTTGGCACTCTGTCAGCAGTCACGGCGGCAGTCTGATGCTGGCAGAGGTGCCGGCTGACGCAGCTGCTCGCTGTGCCGGCTGTCATACGCCTGCTTGCCATATGAACGTTCCACCCGAAAAGGTCGCTTGCCGGCAGGATCGTCGGCGTGGCGCCAATGACAGGGGGAGCGAGCCTGAGCCTCGACGGGGTCGGGACGGTGTCGGCGGATGTGACTGCAAAGACGCGTGGGTGGTTCATCGGATCCTCCTTGTCGGTGGAGGTCCGCCAACCGGCAGCCGCAGCAAATGTTCCTGGCCATGACGACGTCAACGTTTCGGGCAAAGCGCTGGTTCGAAGGCGTCGTGCCACCAGCGACGACCGATCCATTCCCGACCCAGACCGTGTGAAAACCCAAACAGGATTCCCAGCCTAATGTGGCCATGGTATCCTCGGGCCATGGCACATATTTCA
>NZ_VDDC01000056.1:0-12426 GCF_006239215.1 Paracoccus haeundaensis | reverse complement strand
AGGTTGCTCATCGATCAGGTCTCCTTGAGGAGCCTGAATCATGCCGAACGCGCAGGATCAATGGGTCCTGACCCTAGGGTTTGCTGTAAGCTGGCCCGCGGGCCACAGCCCTACAAACTTCAACTGATCCCCGCCCATCGATGCATAATTATGGTTACTAGGCATTTTGATGTAGAAGCGGTGGGTTCTATCCTGAAACGCGACAAGCCATGATTTGCTGGGCTTTCGCGGATCGAGGAATTCAACTTGGCATCGCATCTCACCCTCTCCGAGCGCCGCATCATTGCGGGCATGCTGTAGCGCAAGATCAGCGTGGCGCAGATTGCGGTGCAACTCGGCCGGCACCGCTCGACGATCCACCGCGAGATCGGGCGCAACTTCTGGCGCGATCCGGAGGTGCCGATGGCGACGGGCTACTGGCACATGAACGCTCAGCACCTGGCCGACGACCGTCGCAAGAGGCAGGCTAAGCTCCTGCAGGATGATGACTTACGGGGCGGCGTGATCGCAGCACTGGAGGCCGGCTGGTCTCCGCAGCAGATTGCCGGGCGCATGCGGCATGAGCGCGCGCGGCGGCGCGTCTGCCACGAGACTATCTACCGCTACGTCTACTCTCCAGATGGCCGAGCACAGGAGCTTGCCCGTTATCTTCCCGAGCGGCGGCGCAAGCGCAAGGCGCGCTACGCGCGCAAGCCGAGAAGCCTTGTCTTCCCAGAGCGCTGCATGATCAGGAACCGCCCTCAAGCCGTCAAAGACCGGCAGGTCTTCGGCCATTGGGAGGCCGACCTGATGATCTTCCGAAAGGAGCATGGGCCGGCCAATCTGGCCACGGTGGTCGAGCGCGTCAGCCGCTACACGGCGATCTTCCGCAACAACGATCGGCGGTCCAGGCCAATCATGGACAACCTGATCAACCTGCTCTCGCCCCTGCCCCGGCATGCCCGTCAAAGCCTGACTTTCGACCGAGGCCTTGAGTTTGTGTCGTGGCGCGAGCTTGAGGAAGGGCTTGGGGCGCAGGCCTGGTTCTGCGATCCACAGGCGCCTTGGCAGAAGCCTACAGTTGAGAACACGAACCGCCGCGTCCGGCGCTGGCTTCCGCGCGACACGATCTTGCTGACAATCCAGCAGAAAGAGTTGCTGGGCTTGGCTCAGCGGATGAACGCCACGCCCCGCAAATGCCTTGGCTACAGGACGCCGGCCGAGGTCTTCCGCGAGGAGTTGGCGAAGGCCTCAGGCCTGCAATAGCGTTTGAGTTGCGAGTGTTCGCTGCCGTTGACGGTACAGGTTATCCTGCCTAACATTTACCGGTCTGAAACAGGTTAGGCTTGGGAAGGTTGGCCCAGCCCCCGCACCCTGCGGGTCCTTCCGTTGCGAGGAAGCGGCCCGAGACTATCAAGGCGTCTGCGCGGTGCAGGAGCCGATAGGTAGGGTATGACATGAAGCCGAGAATTTCCGTTATAACACTTGGCGTGAGTGACCTCGAACGCTCGCTTTCCTTTTACCGTGATGGGCTTGGGATGCCCACCGAGGGCATCATCGGACAGGAGTTCGAGCATGGTGCGGTGGCGTTCTTTGACCTGTCCGGCGGGCTGAAGCTCGCCCTCTGGTCGCAGGCCGACATCGCCCACGATACTGGATTGCCAGTACAGCCGGTTAGCCCGACCGCCATAACGATCGGGCATAATGTAGCGCGACCGGAAGAAGTCGATCAGTACATAGAGGATGCGGTGCGGGCAGGTGCTGAAGTGATCAAATCTGCACAGGACACATTTTACGGCGGCTACGCTGGCTATTTCCGAGACCCTGACGGGCACCTTTGGGAAATCGTCTGGAACCCGGACCTGCTTCCGCTGGAGAATTGAGCTGCCCTATTGAAGTCCCCGGCCCTCCTGAGGCCAGCGGCAACACTACAGTTCACGCTGTCAGTGGCGCTGGATCCCCGCCTGACCCGGACGGGCTGCGATGGCGGATGTCTCCGCCCGCCCGGGTCAGGCTAAGTCGGCGACCGTGTCGCGTTTCGAGTTGAATCCGCAAGTGAAAACAAGGTTTTCTGCGTTGCAGACAACTTCCTCTGCGCGTTTGATAGCAGCCCCTATTGCCATGAAGCCGACCGACGCGAAGAGCCCATCTCAACTGTTGCCAGTTTGACCCGGCAGCGCCCCGGCGTTAAGCGTCGGACGTTCAACGGGTCGAGGCATTCAGTCTTGGAACAAGTGCAGCTGCAGGATTTCAAGGAAACGGTTTCCCTGCGGTCCCGGCCGAGCCTCTATGGGATAGAAACCCTCTCGGCGCGCTACCTGACACAGACGTTCAAGCCCCACGCCCACGATGAATACGTCTTTGGGGTGATTAGTGGTGGTGTGCATGCCGTCTGGTGCAGAGGTGAGATGAACCAGGTATCATGCGGTTCGGTAGTCACCATGCGACCTAGTGACATCCATCACGGCGGCGCAGGATGTGAAGACGGCTGGCATCAGCGGATGCTCTACATTCCAGAGGCGGGAATAAATGCGCTTCTGGAAGATATCACGGGGCGCGCGCCAGCCGGAGCGCTCGATTTTGGTGCGGCCTTCCATGCCCGACCAGATTTGGCGCGGAGGTTCGCCGACCTTCACACTGTCCTTCACGCATCGGGTGCACAGCTGTCAGTGGACGTGGCGCTTGATACGCTACTGGGCACACTGCTGCGGGAAATTGCGCCTCAGCAATCCATTCCGCGGCAGCAGGAGCAGGGGCGAATTGTGGACGCGATCGACTACCTCGACAGCCACGCCGAAGACGATGTCTCGCTGGATGACCTGTGCGAGGTCACCGGGCTGCGGCGCCGGCAGACGATTGAAGCCTTCCGGCGGGCCACTGGCTTACCGCCCCACTGTGAACACCAAGCAAAAATGCCGTTTGCGTCACGGCTTTGCTTTTTAGGTGGTCCAACATCTCCGCCCGCTCCTTCCTGTTCCGCCAGTGGCGAAGCCATCGCTGCTTTTCACTTTGGATGACCTCATGTCATCCGAAGGGCAAAGCAGGGTGGGCTCAGCCCGACCTGCGGCCGGACGGTGATCTGACACACGGGGCCGGAGCGGTGAAATTGGGAGGGACCCGCGCGCTTGCGCGTGGGAGGAACCGGATTTCTCCGTGGAGGCTGACGCGCAGCGGCACCAGAGCCCGTGTTCGGATCGCCGGCCGGATGGCAGGCGGAAAATAAAATGAAAAATCGTCAGCTGTGCCAGAGCGAAGCGGAGGCGCGGCTGTCTCCTCGATCAGCGATCGCGGTGCCCGCGATCACCATATCTCTGAAAAGCAGCCTCTCGACTGCCAGGCAGCATCGACGCGAAGAGCCCACAGCGGACGGTCGCCATAGCTGCAGCGAATGCAGTGGCAGCAAGAGGATTTGTTGAAAGGCTTCCGGTCAGGAAACCAGCCTTACTGTCGCGCATTCTCCCATAAGCCGCCATTCGAACTTCCCATGGCGGCCCTATGAGGCAGATGGCCGGGTTCAGCCGTAGATCATCACTGGCGTGCCGAGCTGCAGCATCGCATAGACATCCTCTATCTCCTGGTCTGTCATAGCGATGCAGCCGGCAGTCCAGTCCCGGTTCTTCGGTGCGAGGATACGACCCTCGGGACCGCGACCGTGAAACATGATGTCGCCGCCGGCATTGAGGCCGAATTGCGCCGCGTAGGCTTTGTCACGCTCGTTCGGGTATGAGATGCCCACGGACAGATGATACCGGCTGCGGGGGTTGAAACGGTCCACGAAATATTGCCCCTCGGGCGTCTTTCCGTCCCCCTCGAACTGCTTGTGGCCGACCGGCTGATTGCCCAGCCCAAAATCATAGGATTTGAGGACCGTCTGACCAGTGAGCAGATGCATCCGGCGCTGTCCCTTCTGAACCACTACCTGGGTCACCGGAGGGCCAGAGTAACGCTTGAACTGAGGGATATCGGCCGTCCGGGTGCCGGATTTAGAACCTCCGCAGGCGGCAAGAGCCGCGATCAGTCCCAAGGCGGCGTGGCGGCGGTTCAGGATGGTCATGAGGTCGAGCTTTCAAGGCATGATGGCATGTTCAGGCAGCAGGATAGCGCGTGAAGACCTCGGCATTGCCATCCTTGCGGATCAACAGAACATCATAGGCCTCGCGTTTGCTTTCTGGTCCCATCCCGGGGCTGCCATACGGCATTCCGGGGACAGCAAGCCCCCTTGCGTCAGGGCGCTCGGCGAGCAGCTTGCGGATGTCGGCGGCTGGCACATGCCCTTCCAGGAAATAGCCATCGATCAGGCCGGTATGGCAGGACGAGACCTCGACAGGAACGCCAAGATCCAGCTTGTGCTGCATGAGCAGCACGCCGAAACGCTCTTCGTGGGTCACCTCGAAGCCGTTGTCCTGCAGGTAGCGGGTCCACTGCTTGCAGCACTCGCATCCGGTGCCTTCGACCACATGGATCAGGTCTGTGCTCCTTGCGACAGCGAGCCGTGGCAACGCGCCTGCTACGGCAGCAGCGCATATCAAGGCGCGTCGGGTCATGGATGTCATACTCTATCCCTCGTCGTTCAGCGCCTGCCGGATTTTCGGCACGGCGAATTGCGGGTCTTCATGGAGGTCGATGATGCTCGACAGGCGCCCGTCCGTGCCAAACACAAAGACGCCGGCTGTATGGTCCACCGTATAGTCGCCATCCTCGCGCGGAACGCGGCGGTAGGTCACATCGAACGCCTGCGCGGCATGGGCAACCTCATCCGGCGTGCCGGTCAAGCCGGTGATGCGCGGATCGAAATTCGCCAGATAGTCGGCCAGCACTGCAGGGCTGTCGCGTTCGGGATCGACCGAGAACAGATGAACGGCAAGCCGGTCGGCATCGGGGCCAAGATCCTCCAGCCAGTCGCTGATGTTCAGGAGCGTCATCGGGCAGACGTCGGGGCACCAGGTGAAGCCGAAAAAGACGAGGCTCGGTGTGCCAATCCAGTCCTGGGGACGGACGGTTTCGCCTTCATGGCTGGTGAGTTGCCATGACATCGCGCCGAGATCGGCAGCGCGTATGCCGGATATAGCCGCCTGTTCTTGCTGCCACGGCAGATCACCGCTTCGCCATGCCCCGACGCCGAGCATCGTGCCCAGGACGAGTATCAGTCCGCCGCCTCCAAGGATCAGGGCGCGGAGGCGCATGGGGCTTCCCGTTCGCGGATGGAGACCACATCTGTGTCGATCGTAACGGCACCGGCATTCTGGAACTGAAGGGTCATGGGGAAGCTCTCCCCTTCCTTCAGCGCCTCGTTCAGGTCCATGAGCATGCCGTGATAGCTGCCCGGTGCCAAGCTGACGGTTTCCCCTGCGGCGATAGAAATCTGATCTGCGTGCGGCATGCTGGCCACCCCGTCCGACATCACGGTCTCATGCAGCATGGGCATGCCAGCGACAGGCGTCTCGATCCCGATCAGGCGGTCCTCGGTGCTGCCGTTGTTCTGAATGGTGACATAGAACACCGCAGGACGCGCTGTGCCGATAGTGGCACGGGACCAGGCAGCGCTGACGGTGAGGTCGCCTTGAGAGGCTTCGGCGCATTCAGCCTGCGCCATGGTGGGCAGAAAGGCAGCCAATCCCAAAGTCGCGGCAATCAGTTTCAGCATGTTACAGGCGTTCCTTCAGATCAGCGGTGATGTCATCGGCAGGTGTTCCATAGGTGTATTGGCGCAGCCAGTCACCGCGAGGTCCGAGCAAAAACAGGCTGGAGCTGTGCGACATGGTGTAGCCCCCCGGCAGCGTGGCGTCGTCTTCCTGATCGGCGAAAACCTTGAAGCTCTCGACAGCAGCCTGCGTGGCCGCCTCGTCGCCGGCAAGTCCAAGAATGCTGGGATGAAACGCGGCAAGATATTCGCTCAGGCCGCTTTCGCGGTCGCGGACCGGATCGACGGAGATGAACAGCGGCTGCACCTCGTCTGCATCTGGTCCCAGATCCTCCATGACCTGAGCGACCTCCGACATGGTGGTGGGACAGATATCCGGGCAATTGGTGAACCCGAAGAACACCAGAACATGCTTGCCCTCGAACTCCTCGGCGGTGCGGATGGCCCCGCTATCATCCGGCAGGCTGAACTCGGGCTGGAACGCAGCCGCCTGATCCTGCTGATCGGCCCGCCACAGCATCACGCCGCTGCCGATGAGGGCGACCGGCACAGTCATCCAAAGGGCAATTCTGATTGTCTTCAGCATAGACACGTTTCCTCTTTTGAGCCGCCCTAGCACCTCCAGCGACATGAGGTTCAAGCACCTTCCGCTTGTCTCACGGCTTTGTCAGGTCAGCTGAGCCCAGCCACCGCGCTGCTGACGGCAGCACTTAAGGCGTCCGCGCTGAGATTGGTCAGCGGTTTGCCATCCAAGAAGAACGTCGGTGTGGCCCGGACTCCCATTGTCTGCAGGTCTGCCATGTCCTGGTTCAGGATGGCCGTCGTATCGGGGTGAAGCCGGTCAGACCGTGCCTTTTCCAGATCCAGACCTACTGCACCGGCGATACGCCATGCACGGTCAAGATCGGGCGCACCGTGAATGGCCCATTCCGGTTGTTTTTCGAACAGCGCATCCAGAACCGACTCGAACTTATCCTGACGTCGCGCTGCTTCGAGAATGCGCACCGCCTCGTCCGAGCCTTCGTGGAAAGGGGTATAGCGCAGCACGACCCGCAACTGAGTAGGGTATTGCTGGAGCAGATCCTCGATCATCGGGTGAAAAGCTCGGCAGGCCTCACAAGAAGGATCGAAGAACTCGACCAATGTGACCGGTGCTTCCGCTGGCCCAAGAATGGGTGAGTAAGGCCGGATCAAGGCTTCGGGGTTCTGGGTCATTGCAGCGGCTGCGGCGGCCTGAGCCTCGGCCTCTTGCTGCTGACTCAGATACCAGGCACCACCGCCAAATACGGCAAGGGCGGCAGCAGAGGTTCCAAGCAGGACGGCACGACGATTCATGGACGAGATCCTTTCATGTTCAGAAGGCAAAAGCCGATGGCCAAAAAGGCCGCAGCCGAGAGGTAGGGGATAGGCAGGCCCAAGATCGACATCTGTGCCTTGTCGGAGCAGGACGGGCCGTTTTCGGTGCAGGGCGTGATGGCCTCGGGGATCAGCCCCAGATAGAGGCCGGAATGCCAGATCGCGATGACAAGCCCGATGATGACAAGCGGCATGGCATAAGCACGGCCCCCATCATCGCCCCGCCATAGGGCGACGCCCAGGATGACCGTCAGGGGGAACATGGCGATGCGCTGATACCAGCACAGGGTGCAAGGCATCTGACCCATGACTTCACCGATGAACAGGGCACCAAGGGTCGCCGTCAGGGCCAGCAGAAATGCCAGCATCAGGGCAGCCTCAGCGCGGGAAGATATATCACGCATGTTTCGTCTCGTTCTCGCGGATCAAAGAAAAATGCCGGCAAACTCGGTGGAGGGAGAAGGCAGGTCGTGAGGTGCTCATGGACGGCTCAGCCTGATCCAGCGCGGAACCTCGGCGCTCCATCTGCGGTATTCTGCCTCATGAGCAGACAGCAGAATGCGTTCCTCTGTCCGAACCTGCACGCTGGCTGAGATGATGAAGACAAGAAACGCCACAAGCGTCGGCACTGACGGAATTGCGAACGCCATGCCAGCCAGCAGTAGTCCCTGGCCCACGAATGTGGGGTTGCGGCTGAGGCGGAAGAGGCCATGCCTGATCAGGGCGCCGCTATCGCCCTGAGTGACACCAACCCGCCACGATGCCCCCATGGACATCTACGCGGCGAAAGCCAGCATCGCACCTGCTGCTGCAAGCATAGCCCCCGCAGCTTCCACCACACGATGCCCGCCTTCCGTCCAAAACGGGTCGAGCTGGTGCGCGGGCGGGAAAACCACCCACAAGAGCGGTCCGAGAAGCGCCAAGGCGAAGGCCAGGCGAAACCCGAAAGCGGCGAGGCGCCCGACACCGCGCGCTTGCCCGAAGAGCCAGACCGGCCGCCCGGCAGCGCGGGCGGCCTCTGTCGTGCCCCAGGCAAAGAAGGCGAGGTAAGTCACCGTGATGCCGAGGCTGATCCAGCCTGCCTGTCCCAACATCTCAGCTTTCCCTGGTGGGATCGAATGCCAGCAGGCGCAATGCGTTCAGGGTCACCAGCACCGTCGCGCCGGTATCGGCCAGAATGGCGATCCAGAGACCCGTGACGCCGAAGACCGTCGTCACCAGAAAGACCGCCTTCAGTCCAAGGGCCAAGGTGACGTTCTGTCGGATATTGCCCATCGTCGCCCGTGACAGGCGAATGAGGGCGGGTGCATCGGTGACGCGGTCGCGCAGGATCGCACCGTCGGCCGTTTCCAGCGCCACGTCGGTGCCCGATCCCATCGCGATACCGACATGCGCCTCTTTCAGGGCGGGGGCGTCGTTGATGCCGTCGCCGATCATCATTACCCGACCGTCGCGATTCATCGCGCGGATGGCGGTCAGCTTGTCCTCAGGCATCATGCTGGCCCGGAAATCTAGCCTGAGACCTTTGGCGATGGCGGCTGCGGTGCGGGGATTGTCGCCTGTCAGCATGGTGGAGCCGAGACCCATCGCGGACAGTTGCCCGATGGCTGCCGCCGCATCGCTGCGCGGCTCATCCCGCATCGCGATCACTCCCAAAGGGCGGCCCGAGCGGAAAACGGCGACGACCGTCTTGCCCGCGCTTTCCAACGCCGCGACCTCAACCAAGGTTGACGCGTCGATCCCCCCGATCTCAGCAGCATGCGTGGGGGACGTGACCCAGGCAGGGGCTCCGTCCACGATGGCTTCCGCCCCGCGTCCTGGCAGCGCACGGGCATCGCGTGGGTCCGGCACGCTCACCGCGGCCTCCTTCGTCCGGCGCAGGATCGCCAGCGCCAGAGGGTGGCTTGAGCCAGCCTCAACACCGGCGGCGACGGACAGCAGTTCCGCCTCGTCCACGCCGGGTGCGGTGACCAGATCGGTCACGATAGGCGTGCCTTGGGTCAGCGTGCCGGTCTTGTCGAAGACCACATGCGTCACGCCTGCCGCCGCCTCGATCACCGCGCCGCCCTTCATCAGCAGCCCGCGCCGCGCCCCGGCAGAAAGGGCCGACGCGATCGAGGCCGGGACCGAGATCACCAGCGCGCAGGGACAGCCGATAAGCAGAAGCGCCAATCCGCGATAGATCCAGGTGGTCCAGTCCTGCCCGAAGGCCAGCGGGGGCACCACGATCACTAGCGCTGACAGCGCCATGATTGCCGGCATGTAGATACGCGAGAAGCGGTCGATGAAGCGCTCCGTAGGGGCCCGGGCTTCTTCGGCCTCCTCCACAAGGCGGATGATACGGGCGATGGTGTTGTCGCTCGGCTCTCGGGTGACGCGCAGGCGCAGAACCGCCTCGGTGTTGATCGAGCCAGCAAAGACCGCATCACCGACGCCCCGGCTGCGCGGGACGCTTTCGCCGGTCACCGGGCTTTCATCCACGCCGCTGGTGCCTTCGATGATCTCGCCATCAGCGGGAATACGATCACCGGGCCGGACCAGAACGGCCTGTCCGATCTCCAGACTGTCGGCGGACACGGTCCGTGTCTGACCGGCTTCTTCCAGTAAAGCAGTCTTTGGCACGAGGTTGGCCAAGGCCCGGATGCCTTGGCGCGCCTTTCCGGCCGCGACACCTTCAAGGACCTCGCCCACGGCAAACAGGAAGACGACCAGCGCCGCTTCCTCGGCAGCTCCAATCAGGAGGGCGCCGCCAGCGGCAATGGTCATCAGCCCCTCGATCGTGAAGGGCTGACCCATCCGCAGGGCCTCGAAGGCCCGCTTTGCGATTGGCACCACGCCAATCAGGCAGGCCGCGACAAAGGCCCAGTAGCCGACCTCGGACGAAGTCAGCAATTCCACCGTCCAGGCAAGGGCCAGCAAGGTCCCGGTCAGGATGACCAAGCGGCCCTTTGCCGTCTGGTGCCAGGACTTGTCCGGCAGCGCTGCAGCATGTTCGCGTGCCGCCGGGTCGGAGGCGGCCTGTTCATCGCTTGCCGGCACAGTCGGCACCGCACCCGGCAGAACAAAGGCCTTCTTGCGCGGCGCCTGCTGACCTTTCGGAGCGATCCCGAAGCCCAGCTTTCGGACGACGCCCTCGATGGCCTCGGGTGAGGTGCTGTCGGGCATCAGGTCCAGCGTCAGCCGCTCGGCCATCAGTGCCACCCTGACCTCGCTGACCCCGGGCATTCGCTCGACGGCCCGCACCACCTTGGTAGTACATGCGGCACAGTCCATGCCCGTGACGGTCCATTCCCGCCGCTGTGTCGTTTCACTTGCCATTTTGCATCCCACCCGAGGTCTTTTCATCATCGAGTCGGACAGATAGGGTCTCTAGCAACTAGAGGTTCAAGAGGTTTTTCATGCTGAGCATCGGAAAGTTGAGCGCGGCCACCGGCGTCAAGGTGCCGACCATCCGTTACTACGAGGATATTGGGTTGCTGCCGGAGGCGGAGCGCAGCGCGGGCAACCAGCGGCTCTACGATCTGGCCGCCCAGGAACGGCTGGCCTTCATCCGCCATGCCCGCGAACTTGGCTTTCCCCTTGATGATATCCGCGAGCTTCTCAGCCTATCCGACCGGCCCGACATGTCATGTGCTGCCGCCGATGTCATTGCCACGCGCCAGCTTGGTGCTGTCCGGGACCGGATCACTCGCCTGCAGGCCCTGCAGCAGGAACTGGAGCGAATGCTGACGCAATGCGCCCAAGGCACAATCTCAGACTGCAAGGTCATCGAGGTCCTGAGTGATCACGCGCATTGCCTGCATGCCCATCACGGCGAAGACAGTCATTTTAGCCCTGCGAGCAACGAAAGCTGAGATGCGGCGAGGATTAGCGTTCATCGCAAGCGACCTTGAATGTCCGCTTTGCTTGAATACTGCAATTGCCACGCCGCGTTGCTACCAGACAACGAAACGCCTTCTGTAGACGCTTGGCTACGATCCTCGCTTGAAACCATGCAGATGCAGCGAACGGCAGAAAGGTCCGCCAAGCTGCCTCTCGGCTGCCACCTTGGTCCGTTCGTTTTGCGGCACATAACTGCCTTCACTCGCACGTCTACCGGCAGGCAGGCATGGGTAAATCCGCGCCAGCTGGCGTAACCATTACCGGGCTCCGGTCGAAGTCAGATTAAAAGTCAGTGCCACGTCAGTTGGCTATTGAACACCACACAAAATTATCCACAATTTCCGTGGATGCTTCTGGGGAAAGCAGAGCATTATGCAATGACATCAGTCCCTCATGTGATGAAACTCACGTCAGAGGAGCTACTGCAAGGGACAGCTCTCATCAGCGGCCCAGTCCCCAAAGCTGAGGTAATAGACCCGGACATCTTCCTGCCCCGCCGCGACTGCTGCCAACGCAGCCAAGGCTGCACGCCCGCCGCCCTGGCAGTGGGTCACAACAGGAGCGCCGCTGCGCACCTCCGCGTCAGCCAACATCTGCGCAAGCTCGGACGCCGGACGCAGATGACGTCCGTCAAGAAAATCCCGATGATCGATATGCGCCGCGCCGGGTAGATGCCCCCCGCGTTTATTGCCCTTCAGATCTTCGCCTTCAAACTCCGCTGCCGTCCTGGCGTCAAAAATCTGCACTGATTGCAAGGCAACCTTCAGCTCCTGCCGTCCGATGAGGCCGACTGCCCCCGCGCCGGGGCGCAGGTCGGGCGCGGAGGTGCCCGGCGTCGCCTGAGTGGGAAGTGTCCTCAACTCCGGTAGGCCGCCATTCAACACGGCAGCGGGCAGCCCAAAATACTGAAGGATGAACCAGACGCGGGCAGCCTCGGTCATGCCGCCGTTGTCTAAAACCACGGTCAGGGCATCCTGCGTCAGGCCCAATCTCCCGATCTGGTCCTGCCAATATGCGACATCATCAAGCCCCGTATCACTCTGCTTGGCCGTGGCGATCCAGTCGTGGATCGGGACGACCGCCATACCGGCGGGTCGCTCCTCTGCTGTGGGGACGTAAAGAAGACGCAAAGGCCCCAGATCAGCCAGTTGAGCCGCGGCAACGATGGGCGAATTGCTCATGGGGTCATGTCCTTTTCAGAATGTCCGGTGTCAGACTAGGCGCCATCAGACGACTCCAACCAGCCTCAGGAACAGTCCCGCGAAGGCACAGATCGCCAGCACAGTGACGGCGCCAAGCTTCAAGCGGAACACGGCCAGGATGGCGACGATGACCAGCGCCAGCGCGGCGACATCCAAGGTTCCCCAGACCGGCAAGTCCATATCCAGCCCCATCGCGGCCACCGGGCGCAGCTGTTCGAACAGCACATGCAGCCCGAACCACAGCGCCAGGTTCAGGATCACCCCCACCACCGCCGCTGTCACCGCGGTTAGCGCCGCCGTCAGCGCGTGGTTGTCGCGCAGGCGTTCGATGAAGGGCGCGCCCAGAAAGATCCACAGGAAGCAGGG
>NZ_VDDC01000055.1:0-12555 GCF_006239215.1 Paracoccus haeundaensis | reverse complement strand
TGATCGATCATCGTCGGATGCACGCCGAACCGGCTCGTCAGTTCCGACACGGTCCCCTCGCCTTTCATCGCCTCAAGGGCCGCTTTCGTCTCGACATCGTCGATCTCCCTCGTGATGAAGATCAGCAGACAGCAAAAACAAAGCTTACGTCAGTGCCCAGCTTTCAGGCGGCACCTCATATAATGTTCTGTATCTTCACGTTACTCCAAGGATTTGCGGTCCAAAAAGCTTTGTACGAAGTGTGCTTCTCAAAGATTTTTTAGCCGGGCTGCAAGCGAATGGGCGAACCGGCAGTAACGCTGACCTCCTGCCAAGATCAAAGCCGTAAGCTGACGATCAGAGGAGCGAATCGTCGGCCGCAATGCTTACGAGCGTCAATCTATATGCGGTCCAGGACGGATGTGTCGCGGCAAATCGAACCATGGCCAGCAACGCCAACTGAATTTGAACCGACGAGGCGTTGGCGAAGGATGGCATATCAACATAGCGCGTGCCACGACCAATCAGTTGCACTTAGCTCGCGAAGTCATCGTGAAGCTCGGCCATTGATACTCCCGCAGACTGCAATCATTGCGCCAATAGGGGTGTATGCTCTGCGGTAACTTGACAAAACCCCTGACATCTCCCGGTTATGTCAGCGGAAAATCATAGCGCAACTGCGATGGAAGTACTGGCATGTCGCAGGGACATGCCAACCAGAGACGACCCGCGCCGAGGCCAGCTAGACGAGCGTCGGAGCGGGACGGACAGATGTTCTCGCGCCAACGGCGCTTGTTCTACATGGATGCCGGACGCGTCCATGCTTTCACTTTTTCATCATCTGCTCGGTAAGCGGTGTCATCAAAAGCGCAAATTGGCCGGGTAGAGTGGCGGTCGGGGTCTGTCGGTGATAGCGGGCGCGCTCCACAGTCCGTCATTTCCACAACGGCAATGACGGGCCTCTGAAGTGGCGCGTTGCCCGCGTAAGGAATCTGAATGACCCTCTTCCACCTTGTCCTTGTCGCCATCATCCAGGGGATCACCGAGTTCCTTCCGGTCTCCTCCTCTGGTCACCTGATCCTGCTTCCGGAACTGACCGGCATGCAGGACCAGGGCCTTGTCATCGACGTCGCCGTCCACGGCGGCACGCTTTTCGCGGTGATCCTATTCTTCTGGCGCGACGTTGCGGCGGCCCTGGCCGGATGCGGCAGGCTGGCCCGGGGCAGGATCGACACGCCCGGCGCACGGCTGGCCGCGTCACTGATGGTCGCCACGATACCGGTGGTCCTGGTGGGGCTGGTGCTGAAGATGTCCGGCGCGATGGAGATGATGCGGTCGGTGGCCGTGATCGGCTGGACGATGATCATTTTCGGTCTGCTGCTCTACTGGTCCGACCAGCGTGGAGAGGGCCGCAAGCGGACCGCGGACTGGACGATGCGCGACGCCGTCATCATCGGCCTGTGGCAGGCGGTGGCGTTGATCCCCGGAACCTCGCGATCGGGGGCGACGATCACGGGCGCGCGTGCCCTGGGCTATATCCGCGAGGACGCGGCGCGGATCTCGATGTTGATGTCGATCCCCACCATCATCGCCTCGGCCGCGCTTCTGGCGGGCGACGTCATCTCGGACTTCGACGGTGCAGCGGTCGCACAGGCCGGGATCGCTGCAGGTTTCGCCTTTGTCGCGGCCCTTGTCGCCCTGACCCTGATGATGCGGCTGCTGAAGGCCGTCAGCTTCACGCCGTACGTGGTCTACCGCCTGATCCTGGGCGTCGCGCTGTTGGTCTATGCCTACAGTTGACGCCTGCCATGCAGATCACGCGTTTCTGAAGGGGGTCGGGATTATCATCCCCAAGGGCGCGCGCTAGGCTGTTCGGACAAATCAGAACAAGATCAAAAGGCAGGAAATGAAGACGACATTCGGAGCGATGGGAACGGCCGTTGTCTTGGCGCTGGCAGGATGTGCCGGCGGTGGTGGCTACCACGACAGCCCGCTCAATAGCGCCGCGGTCCGGACGGTGGGCGGCGCGGGTGCAGGGGCCTTGGCGGCCGACGCCCTGGGAGGGTCCAAGACCAAGGGCGCATTGATCGGCGCGCTTGCCGGTGGTGCGTCCTGTGTCAACGGAAGCTGCTACTGACGGTAACAAACGACATTGTCGGTGAAGGGTTTACCCACCCCTAGACGGACGGTCCGTCAATACAGATCACCGTCCGTTCACTTTCGATGATCGATGTTCTTGCCTGTTTCCCTGTACCAAATGCAGCGGCGACGCATCCCGGTGTACTGGATCCTTGTCGGACAATGCCTTGCTGCGCCGGCGCCTTACAGATCGCGGCAACTGCCGCCTTCATACCGCCCGGATCCTCACTGCCGGGCGACGCGCTGACCCGTTCGGCATGATGATTGCAGATCGGGTTGAGGCGCACCACGGCCTTGCGACATCCCTGAATGGTCCCCATGAGAACCTCTGCCCCGCGAACCCGATCACCAAACCGCCCCATGCCATATTCGCGGATAGATCTCCGCTGACGGCAGTGCATGCCTGAATGTCAGTTCGCCCTGGACTGTCCGCCTTGATCGAGACGGAGCCACCAGACTGATCCGGTGGCCGCATCATCTACCAGACCGATCTGGTGCCATTTCGCAGGCAATACGTCGAACGCATGCTGGAGGACGCGCGTGGCAAGCTGTCGGCATTGGACAAAACCGTGTTGGACATTCTGGAGGCTGGCACCATTCTGTCGCGCCAGCGGGAGCCGGCGCTGGACGACCGCCTGATTTTCGACGAACAGATGGCCGACAGGGTCGCACGTTTTGGCGGCAGCCGGCCGTTCATCCTGGTGTTTGTCGGCGTTCTGGCGGCATGGATCGGCACGAACGTCACGGGTGTGCTGCGGCCGCCCTTCGATCCCTACCCCTTACCTGGTGCTGTCCTGCGTCGCCACCCTGCAGGCGCCAATCATCATGGTGAGCCAGCGCCGGCAGGAAACCCAGAACCGCCTGCGGGGCAAAACAGAATATCGCATCAATCTGAAGGCTGAGCTAGAAATTCGACAGCTGCACGAAAAGATCGACCATTAGCTTGATCACCAATGGCAGCGCTCGATCGAGATGCAGCAGATCGGAGAGCCCGCAAACGGAATGCGCCACGCGGACGTCATATCCTTTGGGGATCAGGTAGAAGTGGGTTTCCTGATCAACGCATAGTTTGAAGTCGCTGGAAAATGTGCCCCGCCTGCGACAAATGACCAAGCTGCTCCTGTGACATTGGGAAACCGGCTGGCATTGGAAACTCCCTACCAGCCGGTCGTGATGCTTATCAGTCTGGATCAGCCTTCACAGGATGAAGTCCGATGCCGCCAAGTCGTGGATGCCAAGGATGCGGATCTGGGCTTCGGCTGCGACGTCGGTGTCCGTGTCGATCTGAACGAACGTGTCCGTCCCGTTGTTGAAGACGCGCACCTGATTGGTCCCGCCGGATGCGAAGCCCCCCGATCCCACGAACTGGAAGGCCAGCCCTGCCATGTCGCCGATGTCGATGACATCGCCGCCCGCCGATCCCGCCTGACCGAAGTCCATGATCACGTCCGACGCCGCCAGCGTGCTGTGGGCGGGTGTCGCGAAGACGAAGACGTCATCGCCCAGCCCGCCGACAAGGACGTCCAAACCCGCGCCGCCGATCAGCATGTCGTTGCCCGCATCACCCTCCAGTGTGTCGTTGCCGTTCACGCCGCTGAGCGTGTCGTCACCGTCGCCGCCCCATAGGTGGTTGGCCCCTGCACTGCCGAAGGCGATGTCCGCGCCACCGCCCAGGATCAGGGCCTCGACCGACTGGACGCGGTCGGACAGCGCTGCCGTCGTGCCCGTTCCTAGGATCGTCGCCGTGGCAAAGGAAATATCGACCGACAGGTCGCCGGAATAGGCGGACAGGTCCAGCGTATCGAAGCCCGCCGCACCGGTGTAGAGGTCGCTGGCATCATCGGCCCTCGCCACGAAGAAGTCGTTTCCACCCCCACCGTTCAGCGTGTTGGCCTGATCGTTCCCGGTCAGGACATCGGCACCGTTCCCGCCCTGGACGGAAGCAATGTTGGCAACCGAGGCAAAGCCCGACGCCGTCCCCGCGCCCAAGTCGACGACGACGCCGGCCGATCCGGCAGCATAGACCAACCGGTCCGCACTGCCCGCAAGATCGACGTGGATCTGCTCGACAGAGGTGATCGCCGTGAACCCGGTCAGTGCAGTCAGCGCGGCACCGTTCCAGGTTGCGGTCAGGGTCTCGTTCGCGGCGGTGCCAGAGATGCGCATCCGGTCGGTGCCATCGCCGCCGTCGACCGCATCATTCCCGTCACCCCATGCAAAGAGGATCAGGTCGTCCCCCGCGCCGCCCTGAACCTGGTCGTTGTTGCGCCCGCCGATCAGGATGTCGCGTCCAGTGCCGCCGGTCAGCTGATCGTTCCCGGCCTGGCCGAACAGGACGTCGTCCCCCGTGCCGCCCGTCAGAACATCCGTTCCGGCCAAGCCGTACATCAGGTCGTCCCCGGCCCATCCTGCAATGGTATTGGCCGCGTTGCTGCCGGTCAGGACCTGCAGCCGTTCCGTCCTGCTGACCCCCGACGTCGCAAAGGTCAGATCCAGCTGGTGCGTCTGATTGAGGCCAAGCGTTCCGGTCACGGCAAGCGTCCCGTCGGCTGCAACGCCGAACAGGGGACTGCTGCCGGCAGCCAGGGTAAAGGTGCCGGGAACGCCCTCGGCGGTGACGCGGCCGATGGTGGCACCGATGGCCGGCAAGGCCGCAGGGGCGCCATCGACGTCCAGCGCCAGGTTCACGTTGATGCCGATGGGCGTGTCGATGGCGATGACCTGATCGGTGAATTCCAGATCCTCGACGTTGCGGATCAGATCGATATCATCGAAGGCCGCGCGCCCGTCCCCGCCCAGGTCGCGGACAGAGATGAAGCCGTCGCCGTTCATGTCACGCGCCGCCTGGATCAACGTGCTTCCCGGCAGCTGCGTGCCGCGCCCCTCGATCTCGTATTCGTCCAGCGCGCCTGCAAAGACCGCCCTGTCACGGGCCGTGCCAGGTGCCGCCGTCACGATCTCGCGGACGATGGACATGTCGCCGGGGTTGATCGTGCGGTCCAGCAGCAGCGAGGTCAGCGACCGCCCCCCAAAGGCCGGCGCAGAGAAGTCCGGCCGCCCGTCGGCACCCATCGCATAGACCCTGCCCGCATACGGTCCGGCGGCCGCCTGAGAGCTGTTCAGCGATTCCGCCGAATACACGGTTCCGTCGACCACGATGCGGATGCGGACATTAAGCCAGGCGTCGCCGTCGATGACGTCGAAGCCGCCGCGCCCCATCATGCGATCGGATCCCGCACCACCCATGATCAGGTTACCGTCCCGGAAGCTTGTGGCTCCCGGTCCGCCAAGGGTCTCCAGCGCACCGTCGAACCAGTTGCGCAGCCCGTTGATGCGGTCGATGCCCGCCGCGGTCAGGACGTGATCGTCAAAGCTGCCCGCCGCATCCGTGTCGCCCACGGTCCCGCCACGGTTGTCGCCAAGCAGCGTGTCGTTGTGGATCCAGCCCGACATCCCCTCCATCAGGTCAAAGCGGTCACGCAGGATGTCGGCAGGCGCCGATGTGAAGATCGGAATGTTGAAGTCCCAGTTCACACCGGCCACGTCGTATTTCGCGCTGGCCCAGTCAAAGCCGAACATGCCCTCGAAGCGCTGGACGCCGATCCCGGACAGGGCGATGTCGTCGCCCGATTCAAGATCGTAGTCCTGGTCGTTGCCCTGGCCCCAGGCCACATCATGGCCGATGATGGTCGAGTTGAAGAACAGTTCCGAATTGTCGCCCGAGATGACGTCGAATCCCTCTCCGCCCTCGATCCAGTCGTTGCCTTCGTTACCCAGCAGGTTGTCCCCGCCGGAACCGCCCAGGATGAAGTCGTTGCCCTCGCCACCGAAGGCCTCGCCCGCGTCCTGACCGACCAGCAGCGCGTCCCGCCCCTCGCCGCCGAACAGCAGGTTGATGCCCCGGGACGACGAGACGACGTCGTTGCCCCGTTCGCCGCGCAGGAAGTTGTCGCCGAACGTGTCCTCGATGATGTCGTCACCGTTGCCGCCGAAGACCTGGTCGGCCCCTGCCCCGCCGTTCAGGTAATCGTTGCCGCCATCGCCCCACAGCGCGTCGTCACCCAGATCCGACTTGATGTAGTCGTCACCCTCGGTCCCGCCCAGGACGACATGTTCACCGCCGCGGAAATGCAGCTCTCCGCCGACCTGATGGCCGTTCGCGTCGGTGACACCGGAATCCACCCGGATCACCTTGGGGTCGAGGCTCTGAATGATCGGGTCGTCCCAGACCGGATCGCGGCCAGCACCCGCGCCGTTGTAGTCGCGCTGTGCGATGGCGCGGTCCAGTTCCAGTATCATGTCCGGGGTCAGGAACAGGTTCGCGTTGATATGCGTGGCATAATCGCCGCTCAGCGCCGAGTTGCGCATGACGATGTCGGCGAAGGTGTTCGCCTCCAGCGCGTCAAGCAGGTTCAGACCCTGCGTGCGCGACAGGTAATAGAACCGGTCGCCATTCTGCAGCTGCTCCATCTGGTATTCGAAGATGAAGCCGAAGGTGGTGCCCAGCATGCCGCCGAACTCGGTCACCTTCTCGGCCAGGCCGCCGATCCACAGGTCGACATTGTCCAGCCCGCCCCGGTCGTTGCCGGCGCCGTAGCCGCCCCGCCCGTTGAGGAAGTTCAGCCGATCCTCGTTCGTGTAGGTCACGCCGCGTATCGTCACGCCATCGCTGTTGGTGCCGTCGCCGAACAGCAGCAGGGTGGCAGCCTCGCGCTTGTCGGCGAGGGTCGTGGCCGAGGTGATCGACGCATGGTTTCCATAAGCCGCGATGAAGTTCGCGATCGAGAACGGGTTCTTCAGATACTGCGTGAAATCGGTCCAGCTGGCATAGGGCTTCAGGTCCGGCAGGCCGAAGTCGTTGTAGAGCTGGGCCCGCGTCTCGTTCAGCGACGGGACGCCGGTATCGCGTGCCCGCGCGATGTTCAGCGCGGCAAGGTCCAGCGGAAGACCCAGCAGGTTGCTGCGCAGGGCGGGGACGATGAACTCGTCGATCTCGCTGCCCACGTCCGAGGTCAGGCCCCGGATGAACGCCGCCTGCGCCTCGTCCAGCGAACTGCCTGACCCCGTGAAGGCTTCTGGGTTCAGGAACGCTTCGATCAGCGACATCTGTTCCGCATCACCGTTCACCGGCATCAGCTGGGCGTCCAGCCGGTCCACGGTGTCTGTCAGCATCGAATGGCCAAAGCGATAGACCGCGTGCGCGAATTCGGCCATGATCGAGGGATCGATATCGGCGGAATTGGTGAAGACGAACGGATCGATCCCGGGCTGTATGCGACGGGCGAATTCCTCGAAGACCATGTGCTGGTACTGCATCTCGGTCGTGAACCGCGCAGCCTGGAACAGGTGTTCACCATTCCACACCAGATCGGCCGGGTCGACCGTGGTCAGGTCCGTGCCTTGGGCCAGCGGCACCAGCAGCCATTCGTTGATGAATGACACGTCACCCGAATCCAGGATGGTGTGCTTGTTCTCCTCGACCATGCGGTTGTGTTCCGAATGGAAGATCGAGTGGATCGACTGAAGGGCGATGTTCTCGTTGCCGCGCCCGTCTCCCGACACGATGTGCAGATCCAGCATTTCGTCGTCATAGGTCTGGGCGTTGTTGTCATCGCCCGTGATGCTGTCCCCGTCAGCCGTCGTCGTGCTGCTGGGCGCCGCATGGTGGGCGATGTCCACCAGGAAGGCCGGACCGGCCGCGATGCTGCCCTGCGTCGTGATCCCTTCGGCGGTGCCCTCGCGCAGCCAGGGGCCGGAATGGGTGGCGTCGGGTGCCATGACCATCTGGGCATAGCCGTTCGGCCCGGTGATCAGGTTACCATAGGCATCGGTCGCCAACAGCGGCACCCGGTGGACGTCCATGTCCTCCAGGCGGATGCCCAGGACCGACAGCGCCTGCGCCTTGACGTCGGCCCACGTCCCCACCGCACCGTCCAGAGAGCCGGTCTCGCTCGACGCGTCCAGCAGGTGGCCCGTGGAATAGGCCTTGGTCACCCCATCGATCTCGACGCGGACCTGCTCTCTCAGGAACACCTGATGCGAGGCGTGCGAGGTATAGGTCTGGTTCTGGTCGACGAAAGACGTCGTGGCATTGACGTGCTGCTCCACCCCGTTCTCGTCCAGGACCGGGGTGGCCCGGGTCAGCGCCATGAACCGCAGGCTTGCGGGAAGATCGTCGCCCGTGCCGAAAATCTGGTCGGCGCCGGCAATCAGTGGGTCATCGGCCTGCAGCGGAATGAAGACAGTGCCGTTGCCGCCCTTGTTCACAAGGTCCAGACCATGGTCGAAGAACTGGCCGAAGATGGTCATGAAGCTGTTGAAGGGCGCAGTCAGGCCGACATCGGGCGACACGTGGTCGATGATCAGCCCCCCCTCCGGACTGGTGGCCAGCCCGTAATCCTCTAAGGTGTCGGCCAGGAAGTCCGCGGTCTGGGCGGGTGTTCCGGCAGTCTGCGCCTGCTGCACCGCGGTATTGTAATCCGCCTGCGCCTCGGCAAGGTCGGCCTGCGCGGCGTCTCGCACCGTCGCGGCGGCGTCGGCCTGATCCTCTGCCGAGGCCAGTCCGGCCTGGATCGCATCCACGCTGTCGGCGGCATGGCCGTCCGATCCCAGCACCGCCCCGAAGGCCTCTACAGCTTCGACCAGCGCCGCCTCATCGATCGGAAGGCTCTGGGCGGCGGTGTCCAGAAACTCCAGCAGTTGTTGGGCAGCGTCGGCCAGCGCCTGAGCGGCGGGAACGGCATCACCCCCCAAGGCGGTCGTCACCGCATCCGCAGCCTCTTTCGCGGTGACGGCGGCAGCCAAGGCCGTGGCAAGGGATCCAGTGACGTCGTTTCCGCCCTCCACGTCGGCGACAAGCACCGTCAGCGCGTCGCTGGCCGCGTCGGCGGCCTCCGCCGCAACCTCCGCCAGCGGACCGGCCGAGGTGAAATGTGCCACGCGCACCTCTGCGGCATTGAAGGCTGCGACGGCCGCGCCATGGTCCGCGGTCTCGGCGCTCAACGCTGTTTCGGCGGCCTCCACGGCGGCGTCGGCCCCCTTGGCGTTCAGCGTCGCCTGGTAGGCCACCGTGATCGCGGCGACGGCGGTATTCGCATCGACGCCCGTCGTTCCCACGGCCTTCAACGCCGCATAGATGGCCGCGACATTGGCGGGCGTCTGGTCCACGATCAGGTTTGAGATCGTGCGCGGATCGCTGTCCACGACATTGCCGCTGTTCCCGTAGTTCGTGTTCGAGATTCCAAAGAACGGGTTTTCGTCACCCTCGTTCGAATAGACCGGGTCCAACAGGCGCGGAAAGGGCGTGTCCCCTGCCCCGTTGCTCTCGGTTCCGGGCAACAGGCTGTTGTCGCTGCCGTCCACGGTCCGCAGGCCCACCGGCATCAGGGCCGCATCTGCGGCGCTGACGCCGTAGACCGCCTGGATCGCCTCCACGGTCGTCATGCCCGGCGTCGATGCCTGGAGTTCGGAAACCTGGATCTGCTTCAGAATGAAGCTCAGGTCATGCACGTTCACATGAAAGCTCGTTGCCATGATCATCTCCCTGACGTGACCAGAGGCCGGCGCATGACAGGGTGATCTCCCTCACCATGGGCGGAGAGGCGTTCACGTCGGCGCAAGCCATTTACAAGATACGTGGTCCACCCCCGGTATCGGGACGGCGGCCCATGTCGACAGGTTACGCCAAGACGGGCCGTCCCCAATACGGCGTTAGGTCCCCCGTAATGGCGACTTTCGTCGCCATGGCGTCTGTGACCGGCGAATCGCCGGATGGATTACACGGGCCTTGGCACAACGCCCGGTGTGGGCGCGCAGATTGCCATGCAACTTCAGGAAGATGGCGGTTCTTCGGCCCGCTGTTTTCAGGCACCGAAATCATACGGAACACCGCAATAGGACCGGATCGGAACTGATAACGCCTATGTGAACGAGGGGGCATATGCTACCTTGTGGACTACATCCGACGGCATATCCCGAAACTCGTGGTGGGTGGTTTGACCGGCATGTCTGACGCTCCTCTCCTATCGCCGGAAACGCGCTCTCGGCCTGTCTGGCAGGGCCTGGGTCTGTTGCGGCGCCATCTGTCCAGCTGCGCGCTGATCGTCGTGGTGGGGCTGGCCATTCTGGGCGTCTGGACGGCATCGCGCCTGCAGCAGACCGTCGAGACGGAGGTCGGGCATCGCGCTGCGACCGTGCTTGAATCTATGCTGAACCGGCATGCCGAGGATCTGGCGGCGGATACGCTGTCGCCGGAACTTATCGGTGTCATCGATACGTATTTTCATGACATCTCTGATGCACTCGGCATTTCCGAAATGAAGATATGGAATGCCCAAGGCACCATTCTTTACGCATCGCGCCACGGCCTGACGGGCTCCGCGCAGCCCGTCAGCGACGAGCTGGCAACCGCGCTTGCAGGAGAGATATCAGTATCGGTCGGCGACACCTTCCACGTGGAATCCGGCTGGCCCAGCACCACCACGGGCCCCCAGCAGTTCGAGATCTATGTCCCGATCCGCATCCGTTCGCTCAACCGGATCGTCGCGGTGGCGGAATACTATCAGAACGCCGCCGTCGTTTCGGACGCGCTGACCCGTGCCCGCTGGCAGACTTGGGGACTGTTGACTGTCATCGGGGCCATGTTCGTCGCCATCCTGGTCATGATCCTTCGTTATAGCGATGCGGTGATCCTGCGACAGCGCACCGATCTGAGCGCACGGATGGCCGACCTGGTCCTGCTGCTTGACCGAACAAGGGAGACACAGGCCAGGATCCATCAGCGCACCATCCGCCTGCAGGAGGAGCAGAAGGCGCAGCTTCGTCAGATCAATTCGGACATCCATGACGGGATCGGCCAATTGCTCACCGTCGCCCTGCTGCGCATGAAGTCCGCGCCGTCTTCAAGCGGATCGCAGGAAGACGGGGTGCAAAGCGTTCGACTTATCCTCGAAGAGGCTATGAGCGAGGTCCAGGCCCTGCTGAGCGGCACCAGCCAGAGACCGGTCGCCGAACTGCCCCTGGCGGACGCGGTTTCCGCCCTTGTAGAGGACCATCGTCGCCGAACCTCGACGGAAGTCCGCACCGTTCTGGCGGACCGCCTGCCGGAGCCAAGCCTGCCCGTCAAGGTAGCCATCTGCCGTGTCGTGCAGGAGGGGCTGCACAACGCCTTCAAGCATGCGGGGGGACGGGATCAACAGGTGCATCTGTACGTCGATCACGGCACCCTGGTCATCGCGGTCAGCAACGACGCCCGTCACGGTCAGGACGCATGCCGTGATGTCTCCCGCCAGCCGATGGGCCTGCGCAATCTGCGGCATCGCATCGAGAATCTTGGGGGCATCTTTCAGGTTCTGGATCTGGAACACCACCGCATGGAAATCCGGGCCAGTTTTCACGAGTACAGCATGGAGCATAGCCATGAGTGAGATCAGCGTTGCCGTCGTCGACGACCATCCCATCGTTCGAGAGGGATTGATCCAGGTGATCGGGGGCTTTGGCGGATTTCGCGTGACCGGTGCGGGCCATTCCGCCGCGGACGCGATCGACCTGGTGCGGCGTGACGCCCCCGACATCCTGATCCTCGATCTCGAGATCCCCGGTTCGGGCATCGAGGCCGTTCGGGCCATCACCCATGCCGGGTCCCAAACCCGCATCCTGATCCTGACGATATCAGAGCGGCCACAGGACGTGATGGAAGCGATGCGCTTGGGCGCCGCCGGCTACGTCCTCAAAGGGATCAGCGGTGACGAGCTGTTTCATGTTCTGAACCGACTCGTCAATGGCATCGGCCATATCACCCCGCATCTGGCAGCGCGCGTCTTGGGGTCGTGGGGAGCCGCACCGGCGCTGGAGATCGAGGCAGATGCCAGCATCCTGAGCAAGCGCGAAGGAGAGATATATGTCCTGATCCGCCGGGGTTGCTGCAACAAGGAGATCGGCCGGTCACTTAACCTCAGCGAAAAGACGGTGAAGCATTATCTGACAAACATCTTCCGCAAGCTTGATGTCCGAAACCGCACGGAACTGGCGATGCACGCGTACAACATACCCACTCATGTCACCCAGAACCGGATGCTGAGCATCAACTGCTCTCGAAATGCGGCACGGTGAAGTCATCCACGCCAAGAGAGAGAAACAGCCCCCGGTTTTTGCAATCGAACGCCCCTCCCGCAAGGCCTTGGCGCGGACCGAGGCAGAGAACGCGGCTCTCGTGACCGCTACCAAGAACAGGCCATATTACCCATGCCGGCATTCCTTGGCTGCGGCACCTTCGGCACGCGCGGCCCCACCTGCACTTCTGACCCTTTGACGGGTGGGATCCAGCACCCGGTGCAACCGTGATCACAGAAGTTTATCCGAGGCTATGGTGAGGTAATCCTCCCCATCGTTAAGGGGGTTTATTCGTAGAATTTTCTCGTAGCGTGAGCTGAGGAGATT
>NZ_VDDC01000054.1:0-13539 GCF_006239215.1 Paracoccus haeundaensis | reverse complement strand
GGGGTCCGCCGATTACTACAATCCCGGTCGGTCGGTGTCCGCCACGTTGCGCCATCGCTGGTGACGCAGGTCCGCCCCTGCGTCCAGGAAGCGATGCGACAGAATGTGCGGCAAGAGGGTCACGCCCCTTGCCGCCGTAGACATGCTTTAAATGCGGAAAGCGGGGATGTGGCCAAGGCAGCCTTTCAAGACGGCGCTCCATCAGCCGCCAGTGTAGCGGCTGCGCAAGTGCCGAATGACCCATTAGCTAGGTTGTCATGAGGCCGAAGGGCGGCATTTCAAACTGTCCTTCAGACCATGCCGCGTACTGTCTCTCCACCGGTGTGGAATATTTACCACCCGAATAAGGGCGCATATCGCATGACCTTGAAACGGTAAGGCCGCAATCGTTCTATCTGCTGAACCTTCTTTCGGCGAGCGATCCGATTAACTCTTCCCGTATCATACTTCCCTGGAGACGTGCTTCGCCGCAGCCAGGTTCGCGCTCTTGACGGCATCGGGCAACGCGTGTCGTCCCACCAATCGGGCAATCATCGTGCCGATGAAGCAGTCCCCAGCCCCATGAGTGCTGATCAACGTCACGCTATGCCCGGGTTCCAAATAAGTGCCATCCATCCCTGCCACGGCGACGCCGTCTCCGCCCGCAGTGACGACCACAACCCGAAAGCGTTCGGACAGAGCCTTTGCAGCGTCCTGCGCGGTATCAAGGCTGGCCACGGCAATGCCACACAGCGCCTCCGCTTCTCCGGCGTTGACTACAAGGATGTCGATGATCTGCACGAGCGTGTCTGACAGAGCGCGCGCAGGTGCGGCATTCAGAACAACCGACAAGCCGCGCGCATGCGCAGCCTGCGCGGCAGCGATGTTGAGGGCCTCGGGGATCTCGTTTTGCAGAACCAAATGTGTCGCGCCCTCCCACAGGCCTTCTTGCTCCAGGCTCGCAGGATCGATTTCCATATTCGTCCCGGAGACGATGACCGCTCCATAGTCGCCCCCCGCGTCCATGATCGCGACACTCATTCCGGACCCTTGGCCGGGCAGGGTTGCCACATGGCTGTCGTCCACACCCGCCGCGCGCAGCCGATCACGCAGAAAAATCCCGAACCCGTCATCACCGACTGCCGATACCATCCGGCACGGAATGCCCGCGGCCACGACGGCGGCGGCCTGATTTCCGCCCTTCCCGCCAAAAACCGGACGCCATGCGGTTCCCGCCACTGTTTCGCCTGCCGCGGGGCGGTGGTGGGCATCGACCACGATGTCGTAATGCAGGCTGCCGACCACGACGGCGCGGGGGTGGGATGACATGAGAGGTGTCCTGTTCAGCGGCGGCGTTTGGTCTCGACCGCGTTGCGGGTGCGGGCCAGTTGCGCCTCGGACCGGTCCAGGTCCCGCTGCGCGACGGCCACGAAAATGGCGTCCATAATGTTCAGCTGTGCTATCCGCGCGGCGGCGTTCTCGCCCAGCAGGGGCGATCCCTGCGCGGTCGAGCACAGCGCGATGTCGGCCAGTTCGGATAGCGGAGAGGTGGAGTAGTTGGTGACAGCGATCACACGCGCGCCCTGGTGTCGGGCGAGCCGCGCAGCCTCAATCACGTTCGACGTGGTGCCGGAGTGGCTGAAGGCCACGGCTACGTCGGCAGGCCCTAAAAGCGACGCCGACATCAGCATCATGTGCGGATCGTCCTGCACGCTTGCGCGCAGCCCGATGCGGAGAAATTTATGTGCCACGTCGCGGGCGATCTGGGCGGAGCCGCCGACGCCATAGAAATCGCGCTGTCCCGCACCGTGCAGCAGGTCGGCCGCGCGGTCGAAGGCCGCCACGTCGATGATGGACATCGTCTCCTCCAGCGCCTGCATGGAGGTCTGGAACACTTTGCGGATGATGTCGGCCGAACTGTCGTCCGGAGAGATCTCGGAATGCAGCGAGGCGACATCCGTTTGGCGATAGATCACCAACGCCTCGCGGAAATCACGAAAACCGGCAAATCCCAGTTTCTTGGCGATCTTGACGACCATGGCGTCCGACACGCCCGCATCGCCCGACACCTGCCGCAGCGCTGTGGTGCGGTCCAGATCGGTGCGGCCTGTCATCCCCTCGACCACGCGGGTCTCCAGCGGGGTGAGATAGGGCATCCGCATCCGGATCTGGGCCCCGATGCTACGCGGGTCGGTGTGGTCCATCAAAGCTCCTGTCATGCGCGGCCGCGGGTAGCCCGGTCGATCAGCATTGCGACGAGGATGATGATACCTGTCGCCAGCAGCTGATAGAAGGCCTGCACGTTCATCAGCGTCAGCCCGTTCCTGAGGCCGCCCAGGATGACCGCCCCCATCAGCGTTCCCACGACTGACCCCTTGCCGCCCATGAGGGACGCGCCGCCGATGGCTGCCGCCGCGATAGCGTCCAGTTCCCACAGGTTGCCCATGGTCGGGTCAGCGGCGCCAAGCCTGCCCGTCAGGATCAGCGCCGCAACCGCCGCCAGACCCCCCGACAGGACATAGACGATGATCTTCGTGCGCGCGACGGGGACGCCGGCAATGCGTGCAGCCTCGGGATTGCCGCCAACGGCCAGGATGTACTCGCCAAGCGGGCTGCGGTTCAGCACCACCCACAGGATGGCCGCAATGATCGCCACGATGATCACCGGAACGGGTACGCCCATGACAAGCCCGTTGATTGCGGACCGGAATTCTGTCGGAATGCCGAAAATCGGGTTGCCCCCGGTGAAGATCAGCGCCAGCGCCCGGTACAGTGAAAGCGCACCAAGCGTCACGATGAAGGGCTGCAATCCGGCGATTGCCACCAGCGCACCGTTGAACAGACCACAGGTCATCCCTGTTGCGATGGCGCCTGCCACGGCCAGGGGGATCGGCACGCCGGCGATCATGAGCGTGGCACCGACGATGGCCGACACGGCGGCGGTGGGCCCGACCGACAGATCGATCCCGCCTGAGATGATGACAAATGTCATTCCCAACGCGATGCAGGCGTTGATCGAGGATTGCTGCAGAATGTTGATCAGGTTCGGCGCCGTCAGAAACACCGGGTTCAGCACCGCAAAGACGGCAAAGATCAGCACGAGGCCGAGGAACGTCCCGGCATCGCGCAGATTGAAGCGGGGAGCCTTACGGGTGGGGATTGCGGTATCGGTCATCACACGGCCTCAAAGGCTTGGGCCACGGGTATCGGGCCTTTTGATTTGGGAATTGCATTTGCCACGATGGCGTCTTCGGATATCTGGTCGGCATTGAGGATGGCGGCGATCGTGCCTTCCCGCATGACCATGACGCGGTCGGACAGCCGGATGATCTCAGGCAGTTCCGAACTGACGACGATGATCGATTTGCCGGACTGTGCCAGCTGCGCGATCAGCTCGTAGATTTCCGATTTCGCACCGATGTCGATGCCGCGTGTGGGTTCGTCAAACAGCAGGATATCCACGTCGGCGGCGAGCCAGCGTCCGATGATGGCCTTTTGCTGATTGCCTCCGGAGAAGGTGCCTATGGCGCGGGTGACGTCGGGCGGGCGCATCCCCATGCGTTTCATCAGCGCTGTCGATTCTTTATGCAGCTTGCCCCGTTGGACAAGCCCGAACCGCGTGAACCGACCCATGCACGGCAGCGCGATGTTGGAAGACACGGGGCGCGCCCGGACGATGCCATCCTTGTTGCGCTCCTCCGGGACCAGACCGATGCCTGCGCGGATTGCCATGCGCGGACTGCGCAGATCGACCGGCTTGCCGTTCAGGGTGACGCTGCCGGTCTTGGCGCGGTCGATCCCCGCGATCAGGCGCAGCAGTTCCGTGCGCCCCGACCCGACCAGACCGGCAAGACCCAGAACCTCTCCCTTGTGCAGGGAAAATCCCGCATCATGGACCAGTCCGCCGTCGGACAGGTTTTGAACCTCCATGACGACTTCGGGGCGGGCATGGCTGACATGGCGGGCATGCAGGATGTCGCGGCCGACCATCTTGGCGATGACTTGATCCTCGGTGATCTGCGAAAGGTCCACGGTGTCGATGAACCGCCCGTCGCGCAGGATCGTGGCGCGGTCGCAGACTTGAAAGACCTCGTTCATCTTGTGGCTGACATAGATGATCGACTTGCCCTGCGCGGCCAGTTGCGCGATCAGCGCTGCCAGCGCGTCGAATTCCGATGGCGTCAGCGACGATGTCGGCTCGTCCATCGCGATGATCTTGGCGTCATCCAGCAAAGCTCGGGCGATCTCGACGATCTGCTGCTGGGCGACCTTCAGGGTGTGGATCGGCGCCCGTGGATCGATGCGTGGATCCAGATCGGCCAGGATGGCACGGGCACGCGCTTCCTGCGTGGCGCGATCGACCAGAAGGCCGCCGGTGCGCGTCAGCGGGCGGCCCAGGAACAGGTTCTGCGCGACGCTCAACTGCGGGATATGCTGCAGTTCCTGATGGATCATCGCGATCCCGGCGGCGCGGGCGTCAGCAGGCCGGGTCAGAGTGATGGGTTGGCCATCGATGACGATCTGTCCTTCGGTCGCCTGCAACACCGAGGACAGGATGTTCAGCATCGTTGATTTGCCGGCTCCGTTCTCGCCCAGCAGGCCATGAACCTCGCCGGGGCGCACGTCAAAGCTGACCTTGTCCAGGGCGCGGATGCCGGGAAACACCTTGCTGACACCGATGAGCGACAGCCGACTGGCGGGATTTGTCATGGCGACACCTATCCGGGAATGGGGGCGGGTGGCGCCGAGGTGGCGCCATCCGAAGTCCGGTCTGCATGAGGGGGAGGGACCCGTGCGGGCCGGGATCAGCAGACCGGCGTCACTCGGCCAGCAGCATCTCGCGCAGCGCTGCGGTATCCTCGACCGAGAATTCCTCGACATTGTCTGCGGTGATCAGCGCCTGCGGGGTGGCAACCACGCGGGGCAGGTCCTGTCCACCGATGAGGCGCAGCACGACCTCCATCGCGACTTCTCCGGTCAGCACCGGAAAGCTGTCTACGGTACCCGTCAGATCGCCCGCCAGGATCGACGCGTAGGCGTCAGAGATACCGTCCGTGCCGAACACCGCCACCTGGTCCTGAAGGCCCGCGGCCTTGACCGCCTCGACTACGCCAAGTGCCATGCCGTCGTTGTTCGCATAGAACCCGATCAGGTCGGGATGCTGCTGCAGGATCGTGGATGCCGCGTCGTAGGCGGTCTCACGGCTCCAGTTCGCAGGAACACTGGCTGCCACTTCGAAATTGCCCGCTTCGGTGATGGTCGCGGTAAAGCCGTCGGTGCGCTGGCCTGCGGCGAACACCCCGGGCTGGCCTTCGATCACGGCGACCTTGCCGCCTTCGGGGGCATTGTCGATGAACCATTGGGCTACACGCACGCCGTTGTCGCGCTGCACGTTGCAGACATAGTGTTCGGCCGAGGGTATCACCGCGTCATTGACGTTGACGACCATGATGCCTTGTGCAGACGCGGCCTCCATCGCGGGCTGCAAGTTGTTGTCGGTCTGCGGGGACACCAGCAGGCCCTTGTTGCCTTGCAGGATCATGCTTTCGGCAATCTGCAACTGTCCCAACTGGTCGCCTTCGGAGGGAGCGGTCTGATAGGCCAGCGTCACGCCCTGCGCGTCGGCGACGTTCTGATAGCCCTCGCCAAGCGAACGCCAGTATTCGTTGGTCAGCGTCTTGGAGACGCCACCAACTTGGGTTCCCTCGGCAGGCTTCGGCATGTCACCGAACTGTTCGGACAGCGCCGATCAATCCATGCGATCCGCTTCGGTGTCGGAGTTCAGCGGCGCCAGATCTTGTGCGAACGCAGCACCGGCAAAGGCCGTCACGGCACTGGCCATCAGAAACGATTTGATCGAGATCATCTTAGGTCTCCTCCCTTTACGATAATCGAAAGAACAGTAAAGTCAGCCCCCGGCCATGATACGCGCGATGGCACGCTGGCTGATCGGGGAATTCTGGGTGGCGATGGCATCGTGCAGTGCATTATCCGCAGACACGCGTTCAGCCATCGTCATAAAGCGCTGGACGGCAGCGATATTGGTGCGGCACTCCTCGACCGGATCGATGCCGGACGCATCCGGGAAGGTGTCGAAGTAGATTACCCCGTCATAGCCGTCACGGCTGATCTGCCACAGCAGCTCCAGCGTGGCTTGCGGATGCACACTGCCGACCATCAGTCCGTCGTCGCGCTTGGCGTAGCCGTCGTTCAGGTGCACGCCCAGAAGCCGCGATTTCCGCGCGATCAGGGTCGCAGCAAAAGCTGGCATCTCATCGGCATAGAGCACGTGCGCGAAATCCAGTGTCACGCCGGTATTGGCGCAGCCCGTTTCGGCAATGGCCAGCAAAGTCGTGGCTGCATCCGGCAGCAGGGCATAGGATCTTGGCTCATTCGCCTTGTACTCGATCGAGATCATGCATTCGGGTGCATGCTCGGCAACCTCACGGATCCCCGACACCTCATCGTCCCACATGCGACCATAATCGCCCTGGAAGCTGTAATCAAAGCCGTCCTGACCAAGCCGCAGGGTCATCAGCGGCGCACCCATCGCCAAAGCGGCATCAATGCCACGTTTGGTGAGGTCCAGCGCTTCTTGCCGCACGGCGCGGTCCGGATTGGTGAACGCGCCGAGCTTGAATGCAGGATTGGTATAGTAGCGCATGGCTAGGCCGTTGACCTGCAACCCCAAGTCGTTGATCCGCCCCAGCACATCGCGGGGGACATCGGCTACATGGTCGGGAAAGTTCAGGTCCACATGTGTAAGGCCCGGCACGCTGGCGGCACGTTGTGCCATCATTTCCAGCCTCGGCTTGCCTGAATGGTTGGGCCAGGCCCGGTCAGCCTGCGCGGCAAAGGAGTTCAGGCGTGTTGCGAATCTGGTCATGTAAAGCCCTCCATCGATTCACCAATTTTCGTTAAGTCGTGAAGTAGCTAAGGAAGTCTCGCTTGCCCTGTTGCCCTACTAACCGCGGCTGCCGGAGAGAGGCGATCGAGATAGAATCTGGCTTTAACGAAGCAAAACTTTATGCCTTTACGCGGGAGAAGTACGATGCACGCCATCGTCGCCGCCCGCCTCGGCAAGATGGGCGTGCAGTTCCGCGATCAAGGTCGCGCGGGGGCCACGGGGACGTTGCAACAGCCCGATCTGGCGAAGGATAGGCGGGTCGCCGAACGGCAGCATGACCACCTCGACCTTGCGATCCCGCACAGCAATTCGGGGCACGACAGATACCCCCAGCCCGTTCTCGACGCAGGCGGTCACAGCGGAAATCGTGTCCATTTCGGCAATATCATAGAGTGACACGTTCATGCGTCCTAGTTCTGCCTCGATCAGCCGTGCCAGCGGCACGTTCGAGCGGAAGCGGATATAGGGATGCGCTGTCAGGATCTCGGCAATAGTGGAGGGCACTGTGCCAGGCGGCGCGATGACGAACAGCGGTTCGCGCAGAAACGGCGACCATTCCAACTCGCGTGAAGATGCGCTGTTTTCAGCAATGATGGCGACATCAAGACGACCGGCCACAACATCCTGCAGCAGCTCCTCTGAAGAGCCGACCCGGATCTTGATCTTGAGACCTGGATGATTCGAAACCAGACGGGCTGCCGCGCGGGGGAGCAGGCCGATAGCGCTGGTGCGCACCGATCCGACGGCAAAAGTGCCGATGATCCGCCGCCCAGAAATGGCGTCGATGGCGTTTTCGGCGGTCCGCAATATCTCGCCTGCTGCTTCCAGAAGCTGCTGGCCAGCCGCCGTCAGTGTGGGAGGTCGATTTTCCCGATTGAACAGAGAGACGCCGACTTCGGATTCAAGGGCTTGGATCTGCTGACTGACGGCCGACGGTGTCAGTGAGACGCGCTCAGCGGCTCGAGCAAAGCTGCCGTGCTCCACAATGGCAACAAGGGTTCGAAGCTGGCGCGTATCCATGGTATGAAGACTTTCTTAACATAAAGAACAGTTTTATCAGCTTTTATTCAGATTGTCAGTTGCTAAAGATCCGATTGAGGAGATGCCGCCCGATGGGGCGGACGGAGGATCATGACACAGACCATTTTGATTACGGGGCCCAGCCTGGCCCCGGCCGCGGCCGACGTCCTGACGGCTGCAGGATACCAACCTGTCTACGTGCCTGCCTATACGACCGGTCACGGGCTGATCGATATCGTGCACGCGGCCAATCCAGTGGGTATTCTCGCCCGAATGGGGCGCGTGGATGAGCCAGTTTTTGCAGCTGCGCCCCGATTGCAGGTCGTGTCCAAGCATGGTGCTGGCGTCGACAACATCGATACTGATGCAGCCGCCCGGCGCGGTATTCCAGTCCTGAATGCGGCAGGCGCCAATGCTGTCTCGGTCGCTGAGCAGACGATTGCCCTTATGTTCGCAGTGGCCAAGAAGGTCATCCCGCTGGATCGCGGCCTTAGAGACGGCCGGTGGGACAAACCTGGCTTTCAGGGACGTGAGTTAGCTGGGTCGGCTCTCGGCCTCGTGGCTTTTGGTGCCATCGCGCGTCAGACCGCCCGCTTTGCCAAGGGGCTCGGTCTGTCGGTCAGCGCATATGATCCCTATACACCCGCCGAAATTTTTGCAGCGGAAGGGGTGGAACAGGTACAGGACCTCGACGTCCTGTTCGCCAATTGCGACATCCTGAGCCTTCACTGCCCCCTGACCGCGTCCACGAAAGACCTGGTCAATGCAGAACGTCTTTCCCGGATGAAACCTGATGCGATCATCATCAACACTGCCCGTGGCGGCCTGATCGATGAGACGGCTTTGGCGAATGCTTTACGCGATGGGCGCATCTTCGGCGCAGGGCTGGATACATTCGCGCAAGAGCCGCCGCCTGCCGATCATCCCTTCTGGTCCGAGCCGCGCCTGGTGCTAAGTCCGCATATCGGCGGCGTGACAACGGCCGCGAACCTTCGGGTCGGTCTTGAGGCCGCCCAAGGTATCGTCGACGTCCTTGCAGGTCGGACGGTATCCGAGACCCGGATCGTGAACCGAGCCAAACTATCGATCAGCGCCTGAGGAGGCATTTAATGACCCTTGGATTTCGCATCCTGCCGCGTGAGCGTGCCGTGTCCGCCGACGTCGTTGCGCGGTTCCTCAAGTTGCCAGTGGCCAATGTCAGCGACAGCATGAGCCGCATGACCGCAGCAGGATCGCGCCTGACACGGATGCACCGTGACGGACAGATGGCGGGCCCCGCGGTGACGGTTAAAGCGCGGCCTGGCGATAACCTGATGCTGCACAAGGCCATCGACATGGCGCAACCGGGCGATGTGATCGTGGTGGATGCTGGTGGCGATCTGACCAATTCGTTGATGGGCGAGCTGATGCTGGCCTACGCCATAAAACGCGGCGTCGCAGGCTTTGTTCTGAACGGCGCGATCCGGGACGCGGACGCCATCCGGCAGGTGAACCTGCCGGTCTTTGCCGCCGGTGTGACCCATCGTGGTCCCTACAAGGACGGTCCGGGAGAGATAAACGTGCCGATCGCGATCGAGGGGATGGTGATCCATGCCGGCGATCTGGTTCTCGGCGACGGTGATGGTGTGTTGGTCGTGCCCTATGACGAGGTCGAGACGGTCTATGCCGCAACGAACGCCAAGCAGGACGCCGAGACACGCCAGATGGCGGCCATCGAGGCGGGCACCAACGACCGGTCCTGGGTTGATGCGGCGTTGAAGAGATTGGGTTGTCAGATCGCAGAAGGCGTTTGACGACCAGAACGAGGACTTAGGGAGGAAACCAATGTCCATCACCAAGACCCTGCCCCTTGCGGCAGCCCTGTTTCCGTCGGCGGCCGGCATGGCCCATGCCGAATGGCCTACCGACCGCCCCATCGAGATGATCGTGGCCTTTGCTCCGGGTGGCGGCACTGATATCATGTTGCGCACGCTCGCGCCCTATCTGGAGACCGAGCTGGAAACCCAGTTTCCTGTCCTGAACCGGCCTGGTGCGGCAGGTGAGATCACCTACACGGCGCTGTCGCAGGCCCGGCCGGACGGTTACACCGTGTCGTCGTTGAACACGCCCGGCTTTCTGACCATGCAGATCAATCGCGAACCCCGTTTCGATCCCGCAGACCTGTGCCCCATCGCGCGCATTGTCGAAGACCCGGGCACCTTCATCGTTCCAGCGGGTTCCGACTATCAGACGCTTGACGATCTGGTCGCCTATGCAAAGGCCAATCCCGGTGCGGTCTCGATTGGAACCACGGGCGTCGGAACGGACGAGCATATGGCTCTGCTGCAGTTGGAGCAGGCTGCTGACATCGATCTGACTGCAGTGCCGTTCGGCGGCGCGAATGAAGCCAAGACCGCATTGCTGGGTGGCCACATCGCCGCCATCGGGCTGAATGTCGGCGAGTATGCGACCGCCGACAAGGATGCCATGCGCGCGCTTGCGCAGTTCGCCGAGGAGCGCTCGGTCCTGGCGCCTGATCTGCCCACTGCGTCCGAGCAGGGATACGACGTGATCATGTCGTCCGAGCGCGGCTTGGCGGCGCATTGCGACGTGCCCCAAGAGATCCGCGACCGGCTGGCCGCGGCTGTTGATGCGGCACTGGCCAACCCTGAGTTCAAGGCCCAGGCAGAAACGCAGTCCCTTCCACTGTCGTTTCAGTCGGGAACGGAATGGCAGGCAGCAATGCCCGCACGGCTTGAACGCTTCCGCGAGATTTTCGCACTGATCGACGAGGAACAGTGATGGCCGCGCCGGGCGGCGCCGGAAAGGGCGCCGATCTGCCAGATGTTCTTACGGCAGGTCTGTTCATCGGCTTCGGCGCGCTCGGCTTGTGGTTGGCGCGTGATCTGGACCAAGGCACGCTGGCGCAGATGGGACCGGGGTTTCTGCCCCGTGCCGTCTGCATCGGGCTGCTGGTTCTGGGTGGCATCACTGGTTTCGCCGCCTTGCGACGCGGGGCGGAGCCCATCGAGGCCATTCGCCTGCGCCCGTTGCTGGTCATCACGCTGGCGATCGTAGGCTTTGCTTATCTTGCCGAATGGTTGGGGTTTGTTCTGGCATCCGGATGGCTGATCATCGTGGGATCTTTGGCCGATCCGGGTGGTCGGTGGCGCACGACCCTGCTGCTGGCGGCGGGTCTCACGCTCTTTGGTGCGCTCGTCTTCATCTATGGCCTGGGTGTCCAGATGCCCTTGTGGCCGGTCTAGGCCGGGGAGAGAGATTATGGAAATCTTGGACCTTCTGATGCTCGGCTTTGGCGAGGCGATGACGCCTGCCAATCTGGGCTTTTGCCTGATCGGGGCGCTGCTGGGCACGCTGATCGGGGTTCTGCCCGGCATCGGGCCCACGGCTACCATCGCGGTGCTGCTGCCGATCACGTTCTTCCTGCCGCCATTGGCGGGGATCATCATGCTGGCCGGCATCTATTACGGTGCGCAGTATGGCGGATCGACCACGGCCATTCTTGTGAACCTGCCCGGCGAAGCATCCGCCGTCGTCACTACCTTGGACGGCTACCAGATGGCACGACAGGGCAGGGCGGGGTCCGCCTTGGCCGTTGCCGCACTCGGGTCATTCTTCGCCGGAACCGTCGCCACTTTCGCGATCGCCATCGCTGGCCCCATGCTGGCCGGGTTCGCTCTCAACTTTGGGCCGGCGGAGTATGTGGCGCTGATGGTATTCGGCCTTCTGGCGGCAACGATCCTGGCCAGCGGCCCGGTCCTGAAGGCTATCGGAATGATCCTTGTCGGCCTGCTGTTGGGCATGGTCGGGACCGATCAGGCCACCGGCGCCGAACGTCTGACCTTCGGATCCCTGCAATTGTTCGACGGGGTAGAGTTCACGGTGATCGCCATCGGCCTGTTCGGTTTTTCCGAAATCATCGCCAATCTGGAACGCACCGGATCAGCCGGAGTTACGGTTTCACCCCTAACCCGACTGTGGCCCACGCGCAAAGATTTCCGCCGGGCCTGGCCTGCGGTGCTTCGCGGCACCGGCATCGGCACCTTTCTTGGCATTCTGCCGGGGGGCGGGGCAACTCTTGCCTCGTTCAGCGCCTATTCGCTGGAGAAAAAGGTCTCCAAAACGCCGGAGAAATTCGGCACCGGCATGGTCGAAGGCGTGGCCTCTCCTGAGGCGGCAAACAATGCCGCAGCACAGTCATCATTCATTCCGCTGCTGACCCTGGGCATCCCGTCCAACAACATGATGGCGATGATGCTGTCGGCCTTCATGATCCACGGGATCACGCCCGGCCCGACCGTGCTAACCACCCAGCCAGAGATCTTCTGGGGTCTGGTGGCGTCGATGTGGATCGGCAATGCCTTGCTTGTGGTCATCAACCTGCCGCTGATCGGGCTTTGGGTCAGGCTCCTGACGGTGCCCTACCGCTTGCTTTATCCCGCGATCCTTCTGTTCTGCTGCGTCGGCGTCTATTCGATGAACAACCGCATCTTCGACGTGCTCTTGGCTGCTGGCTTCGGTCTGTTGGGCTATGCGTTCCGAAAGGCGCGCTGCGAGCCAGGGCCCTTGCTGTTAGGCTTCGTGCTGGGACCGCTGCTGGAGGCGAACCTGCGCCGGACGATGCTGATCACCCAAGGCGAGGCAAGTATCTTCATCGAGCGGCCGATCAGCCTGACCATGTTGGCAGCCACCGTCTTGCTGCTGGCGTTGATGATCGTTCCGAGCTTTCGCAAGAAGCGCGAAGAGGCGTTTCAGGAAGATGAAGCATGAGTAAGAACTGGTCGGGTGGTTTGACCCGGCCACTTCTGATGAAAGATTAAAGTGCAGTTTGATTGTTCAAGATGTTCCGGGGCGCCATCGTAAACGCAACAAGTTTCTTCGCTCAAACGTAATCCTCCTCCGCGCGTAAGGCGCGGAGGAGCCATGGCCGAAAGATAGCAGCAGTCAAAGCGTCCGGGCAATCACCGCGAGATTTCCTGCTGGTCCAGATGCCGTACCACAGGCATATGGATGCGCCGTCGTGGTAAACGAATGTGCGGGACAGGTTCCAAACTACCTCAGATAAAGTCGAAGACCCCGTTCAAGAGAACTGAATCACCACCACCTAAGTTCAGGAGCGTTCCTTCACGGACCTCTGTGGCGCTGTAACTTCTCCCGCCGAGGTCCAGGGCATCCCGGCTGCTCTCGAACCCATAGACGACATCAGCATCGTCGCCTGACCGAAACATCAGGACGTCTCGAGCGCCGTCACCCCTGTTTCCGTCACCGATCCAGATACGGTCATTGCCATTGCCGCCCTGAACCGTGTCACGCCCCATGGATCCGTCCAGCGTATCACGACCGCTGCTGCCCACCAGACGGTCGTGACCCCACCTTGTATTGAAGTTGATGCCGTTTCCCGAACTTGAGATCACAGCGCGTGACGCGTCGATGACGTCGTTGCCTGCATGCGTCCAGCCAAGTTCGAAGTTGTCGAAGCGCAGTGCCGCGGTGCCGCCGATACCGGTGCTCGCATTGCCTGAAAACGCTCCGTCGGACAGGACACGATCAATTGTTACGCTGACACCCTCGATACCTACAGTGTCATTGTTGGAATAGATGTCGCCGCGTTTGATCCAGATGTTGATCAGGTC
>NZ_VDDC01000053.1:0-14395 GCF_006239215.1 Paracoccus haeundaensis | reverse complement strand
GGGTCAGGATTTCTAAACTAAAAACCACCGAACGCCCGGCGCCCTTTAAACTCCACCGAGTTTTCACACGGTCTGGATCGTTTTTGAACACTTCGAGAAAGGGGCAGGGGAGGCGGGCATTCGTTGATCCGCGTTGCAGCTTCAGAACTGCTGTATGTCACTGCGTTTGCCTACCTAGGAAAGCAGTATGACCTTTTGGTCCGACAAAAGGTCAAAATGACGTTTTTTCTTGACACTCACGGGCTGCCATCGGGATCGGCGATTGCGGTTACCACGATCACCACACCTCTTTGTAAAGCATCCCTGCGAATGCGCGCTCAGCAGGAGTTCATGCTGGCCAGACTTCTGCCCGGCGGCCACCATAAACAGAGGTCATTGCATGAACCTGAGATAGGGGATACCCCTATACCTATGAGCCATACATCCCATCATCAGGCCAAGTTGTTGGCCCGTGTCCGCCGCCTGAAAGGGCAGATCGAAGCGGTCGAACGGTCACTGGAAACCGGCGCCCCGTGCGGCGACCTGCTGAACTTGGTAGCGTCCATCCGCGGCGCAGTCGGTGGCCTGACGGCCGAGCTGATCGAGGATCATATCCGTGAACATGTGTCGGACCCTGACAAGGACGCCGATCCCGATCGCGCACAGGCTTCAGGCGAACTGATTTCCGTCATCAGGACGTATCTAAAATGAGCCTCGACGCCGCACGCTTTGCCACGCCCCATGACCATGTCTATCTAGGCAGCAATCACGCCCGGAATGAAAAGCGCACCTGGCTGGTCATCGCGATTACGGCGGCCATGATGGTCATCGAAATCACCGCCGGAAGTATCTACGGTTCGATGGCACTGGTTGCGGATGGTTGGCATATGTCGACCCACGCCGGGGCTATGCTGATCGCCGCACTGGCCTACCGCTATGCCCGCCGTAATGTTGCCAACACGCGTTTCAGCTTTGGCACGGGCAAAATGGGCGATCTGGCGGGCTTTGCCAGTGCCGTCGTGCTTGCCCTTGTGGCTTTGCTGATTGGCTGGGAAAGCCTGATGCGGCTCTACAGCCCCGTGGCGATCGACTTTCGGCAGGCCATAGTCGTGGCCGTGATCGGTCTGGGGGTCAACCTAGTCTGTGCATGGCTCCTGCGTGACGATCACTCCCATCATCACGGTCATGCCCATGATCATGGGCATAGCCACGATCTCGAACATGCCCACGCGACTGACAACAATCTCCGGGCAGCTTATCTGCACGTTCTTGCCGACGCCCTGACCTCCGTCCTTGCGATCGCCGCACTGACCTTGGGCAGTCTCTACAGCTGGAATTGGCTCGACCCTGCCATGGGGATTGTCGGCGGATTGGTCATCGCTCGGTGGTCCTGGGGCTTGATCCGCGACACGGGGCGGGTACTTCTGGATTACATTCCCTCCGACGAAGACCTGCCGGACGAGATCCGCGCCGCCGTGGAAACAGACGCAGACAAGGTCACCGACCTTCATGTCTGGCAGCTGGGCCCGGGACAACACGCGGCCATTGTTGTTATTCAGTCGGCATCACCGCTGCATCTTTCGGACTACAGAGCCAAGCTGGCTCACATCCAAGACCTATCGCACATGACCATCGAAATAGAGGGGCCGTCGCCTCCGTCAGCATTATCAGGTTATCAAGCTCTGTGACCAAAGACAGTGTATACGGTCGTTATAGCTGAGGCACCGCCACAGAGTGAACTGCCGCTGAGATCGGGGCGCCGTATGCTTTCTGAGCGACCTCGCCGTCGGCAGAAAGGTACGGGACGACCTGAAAAGTTGCTAATGCGAGCAACGGGTTTTCTGGCACTCCGATAATCCACTAGCTGCGTGCGTGCGGATCGCAAGAAAACCGCTCGCTTTTCTGACAGCGCCTTAACCTCTCGGTCCCTGGCCTGACCACTTCTACTGACGCACCTTGGTTGACCTTAACCTTGGCCATCATCACGCAGCCATCGGACGCTGATAACTTATCCACAATTTTCGGGGGTAACATTGGGTATAAAAGCAATAATTTTATACGCTACAATGCCTTCCGTCTCATTCTTGAAGCTGCATTCCACACTGCTGAGCCAGATGAGGCCAATCATGTCTTGATCCTCCTATGTCATTGTGTATCTCATATGAGATACACAGGAGGCTTGAATGCCCACTCATACCTCGATGCTGCATGTCCGTGTGGACGATCATCTCAAGGCACAGGCCAGTAGCGCACTGGCAGGTGTAGGCCTGACCCTATCAGACGCAGTCCGTATCCTGCTGACCCGTGTGGCGGCTGAAGGGGGTCTGCCGGCCGGTCTGACTGCAAATCCTGAAAGCTATGATAGCTGGTTCCGGGCGAAGGTGCAGGAAGCGCTGACAGACACCCGGCCTGGCGTTCCACATGACCAGGTCATGCGTGACACCCGGGCCTTGATCGACGGCAAACGGGGTGCCTGAACTCGAATGGAAAGCCTTCGCGGTTGCCGACCTCATGGCAATTGTCGACTATATCTCGGATGACAATCCTGATGCTGCTCTTGCTCTGATGGAGGAAATTCAGAGGAAGGTTGCGCAACTTCCAATGCATCCCAAGCGGTGCCGGTCAGGACGCGTTCAGGGAACACGTGAGCTGGTCGTTCGCCCGAACTACATTGTCATCTATGCTGAGACGCCGTCTGTCGTGACGATCCTTCGCGTGCTTCATGCCGCGCAGATGTGGCCCTGATAAGCGATCGGCTGAAAGACGAGGGAGGGCGCCGGCTCAGCGGCAGTGCCCCGGTCAGATCCATTCCGGTCACGGCAATGCGATCATCTTGTCGTGGATTTTTCGGCAGCATGCCGCTAAGTCGATCGTCATGAAGACCTATCTGCGGGCCCTGTTTCTTGTCGCCTTCACCGTCTTTGCGGTTGGATCGATGATGCCCGCGCCGGCGACTGCCGCGTCAGCGCCCGATGACGGCATGATGGCAATGGCACATCTCGGCATGTCCGATTGCCTAGATTGCAGCGACAAGGGTGACATTGGAACGGCGGGCTGCAATCTGATCTGTACGGCGGGGGGCTTCGTCCCGGTTCCTGAATTCCAGACCTCTGATCTCAGACAGGCTCGGCGTCTCCTGAGGCGGCAGGCTGCCGATGTCATTTTCAGCGATCTGCATTGGCTGCCGCTTCGAAGCCCTCCACGCTCCTTCATCTGATTTGACTTCCGCTTGGCAGGCGACGCGTGCGCACAAGGTTTTGCCCCCTTGAGTTCGCTCACTGCCAGGACTGCTGAATTCCTTTAGCTCGGCAGTCCCGTTTCAAATCCAGATAGTCAGGTGTCCAATGCAGCAAAGTTTGCATGCAGCTTTACACACTCAGTTTTTCCCTGAGATTTCTGCCGTCAATGCGGCTTGCGAAGAATGGCGTGACCACCCTCTTTGTAGGGAAACGGCATGACAATGATGAATAGCCCCATGGCGGGCACGATGATGCTGGGCTGCGGACTCTTTGCGCTTCTTGTCCTGGCCATCCTGGTCCTGGGCATCGCTGCCCTTCTCAAGTACCTGCGAGGGACGGCATGAGATCACGGGTCTTGATGCTCGCCGGCCTGTCATTTGCCGGTGTGGCGGCCGTGGCGGCTTTTGCACAGGTTAATCGGTCCGAAACCGCGGACGCTATTTTTCTCGGCGTCCCCGTCACGGCACAAGAAATCGCGCAAGGAAACGAACTCTACGCGCAAAATTGCGCGTCATGCCACGGCCCGGATCTGGAAGGTCAGCCCGACTGGAAACGTCCGCTGGAGAACGGGCGCATGCCGGCACCGCCCCATGACGAAACGGGGCATACATGGCACCACTCCGACAATCAGCTGTTCACACTGACCAAGCTGGGGATCAGTGGTGTCGTGCCTGGCTATGAGAGCGACATGCCGGCCTTCGAGGGCGTTCTGACGGATGCAGAAATCCGCGCCACCCTGGCCTACATCAAAAGCACATGGCCCAAGCGCCAATACGAGTATCAGGCCGAGGTCTCCGACCGTGAGGGACCGAAAGAATGATCGCAGCAAAACCCACAAGCCAATCGGCGGCACTTGGCCGCCTTTTCTGGGAGGATCGGCGTTGAACCTCATCACCCGTCGCTTCGTGTTATGTGCCGCCGCCGCCGTAACCGCACTGCCAGCATTTGGGCAGCTGCCTGACGTTTCCACCGCCATTCATGTCGTGGAGGGCAGGGGGTGCGAATGCTGTCGGCAATGGACACAGCACCTTCAGAATGCCGGCTTTCAGGTCACGAGTGAGGAGCGTTTCGGCACGCTTCTCATGCAGCACAAGATCGACCTCGGCGTTCCCATCGACCTGACGTCTTGTCACACCGGGTCGGTCGAGGGCTATTTCGTGGAAGGACATGTCCCAGCCACAGATATCCGCAAACTGCTTCAAGAGCGTCCCGACGCCCTTGGCCTGGCCGTTCCGGGCATGCCCTATGGCAGCCCCGGAATGGGCCCGGAAAGCCGCCGTGAGGCTTATGATGTTCTGCTCGTGCTCAAGGACGGAAGCCACACAATCTTTAACCGATACGCCGCTGCGCCGGCCTGAAGCATGATCTCCAAGGAGCCCTCTCTATGATGACCTTTAATCGTCGACATGCGTCGCTGGCCATGCTCGCATCCCTTGCTGCATGCGGATCGTCAGGGCCCAGCTCGGCTCCTGCACCGCAATTCAAGCGATACTCCGGCCCGCCGGTAACACAGGTGGCTGTCTACAAGGGCCAACGCCGGATGCACCTGCTGAACGGGCAGACTGTATTGCGATCCTATGATTTTGGGCTGGGCAACCAGCCGGTCGGTCACAAGCAGTTTGAAGGCGACGGAAAGACGCCCGAGGGGCTGTATTTCATCGACCGCTTCAATCCGCGCAGCAGATATCACCTGTCTGTCGGCATTTCCTACCCCAACGATCAGAACAAGGCTTACGCCGCACAGTTCGGTCGAAGTGCGGGGAGCGACATCATGTTCCACGGGCGGGGTCCGGAAGGAAACGCACTCGCACCACGCAACCGCGATTGGACAGCCGGATGCCTCGCCCTCACCGATCAGGAAATCGAGGATGTCTACGCCATGCTGCAGCCGGGAGTCCCAGTGATGCTTTATGCATAGGGCTTTGAATGATCACGTTCGAGCAACGGCAACAGATGACCGAGGCGGTAACATTCCTGCGCAACGCGCTGGAAATTCATTGATGTCTAACTTTTACCCTATTAGACAACACCTATGATCCACGTCCTGCGCCAGCTTGCTATGATCTTCATCGTGACTTTGGTCTCGATGGGCGTCACTGCATCCGCTGGAAACGCGTCGATGGATCTGAAATGCGACATGATGTTGACGGCCGCGTCCGCCGGTGGGTGGGACGATCATACCAAGCACCTCACAGGTGACAGTTCAGATCACTCATTCCAGAACACTGTCGTCGTCGAAGATCATGTTCATAACGAAGACACGTCTTCCGAAGGACATGGCTCGCATTGCAAGGCCCATGCCTGCCCGGTTACGGCATTTCTGAGTTCCAGTGATATGGCCCAGGCCTTTCTGATGAGCCAGACGATCGAAGCCGTTCGCACGGCTCCGCTGGTGGAGTTGACAGTTTCCGAAGGACTGCGCCGCCCTCCGCGGGCCTGATCCGAACGTTGCAAGCCGACGCCCGAACGGGCCGCGGCGACCATCCTTCTGATCTAAAAGCGGATTCATCACATGAAACTTCTGTTTGCGGCTGCGATGCCGCTCGTTGCGGCGGCTTGCGCCCCGCTGGCGCCTTTGGATACGTCATCCGGGCTTGTCATGGTCGCCGATACCGCATCGCCGGTCTCGACCCTGCAAGCCGGCCCTGCCATCACCTATCGAAGCCGCAGCGTTCAGGAGCCAGGTAACTGGACCGATCTGAACAATGCCCAAGGCCCAGGTGTCGAATGAAGACGGCATTGGGACTATCGATGGGCGCGCTGCTGCTGCTGACGGCCTGCGCGGATACGGCGACCATGAGCAAGGCCCGCGGCGAGCGGGCAGGGTTCGAGACTGTTGCCGGGATCTCCCGGCAGGCGACGGGGGCAGAGGCGGCCTGGCTTCAGACCCCGGCTGAACGGCAGGCTCATGCACAACGTGTGCGCGCCATCGTTCAGGGGAAGACGATCAGTGCTGAACAGGCCGTGCAGGTGGCGCTTCTGAACAACCCCGGCCTGCAGGCCAGTTATGCTGACCTGGGCATGTCTGCGGCAGACCTGTGGGAGACAGCTCTCGGGCCGGTACCAAGCGTCGGCATCTCTGTGTCGGGTCTGGTCAGCGGTGATGTCACCCGGTCCGTGGAAGGCACGGTGGCGTCCTCAATTCTGGACATGGTCACGAAGAAATCCCGGACGCGGGCAGCCGATCTGGAATTCCGTCAGGCTCAACTGGCCGCCGCGGGCGAAACCCTGGCGCTGGCCCATGAAACCCGCCGGACCTGGATCGAGGCCGTCGGCGCGTTCGAGGCCGCCGGACTCGTCGGTCAAGCCCAAGGTGCTGCGGATGCGGCATCCGAGTTGGCCGCGCAGCTTGGCGAAACAGGCGCGCTGAGCCGTGCCGATCAGGCACGGGAACATGTGTTCAATGCAGAATTGGCAGCCGAACGAGCTGAGGCAAGGCTGGAAGCACAGATTGCGAAAGAGAAGCTGGTTCGCCTGCTAGGCCTGTGGGGCACCGATACCGATTTTTATGTTCCCGACAGCCTACCAGGACTGCCAGGTAGCGTACCGAACCGTGCCAATATCGAACGGATGGCGCTGGAAAACCGTGTCGATCTGGCTGCGGGTCGGTTGGAGTTGGAGGCCGTGGCCGCGCGCTACAAACTCAATGGCCAGACCCGCATGCTGTCCGACGCAGAAATCTCTGCCGGCGCGGAAATCGAGCGTGAAGACGGAGAGAACGAACGCTCGCCCATCGTCGACGTCGCGTTCAGCATTCCGGTTTACGACACCAGCGGCCTGATCTCCCGCCGCGGTAAGCTGGAATACCTGCGCTCGGCCAACGGGCTGGCGCAGTCGGCGATCAATGCCAGGTCGGAGGCGCGGTCGGCCTACACGGCTGTCACGGGAAAGCATCAGATCGCCCTGCACTGGCGCGACCAGGTCCTGCCCCTGCGCCGGGAAATCGATGAGCAGGCGCTGCTGAGCTACAACGGCATGCTCACCTCCACCTTCGAACTTCTGAACGACGCCCGCGAAGGTCTTGAATCCCAACTGAGCGCTGCCGAGGCCAAGCGGGACTATTGGCTGGCCGAGGCAGATGCCACCGCCGCGATCTGGGGTGGCGCAAGTGACAATGGAGAGGACGAATGATGAATCGTCGGCAATTGATGGGCGCGGGCATCGGGGCAGGGGCTGCGGCCCTGACCGTCAATATGGGCCAGGCAGAAACGCGGTTTCGCGATCTACCCGAAGCCGCCAGCACCGACAGCCCCTATACCCAAGTCCCGCCGCGCCCGACCACCGGATTAGAGTACAACCCCGTCGTGACCCTGAACGGCTGGTCGCTGCCCTATCGGATGAACGGAAACGTCAAAGAATTCCACCTTGTCGCCGAGCCGGTCGAACGGGTCATGGCTGACGGGATGATTGCGCGCCTGTGGGGCTATAACGGCCAGTCCACCGGCCCCACGATCGAGGCGATCGAGGGGGAACGGGTCCGCATCTATGTGACCAACCGCCTGCCCGAACACACCTCGGTTCACTGGCATGGCCTGATCCTGCCGTCCGGGATGGATGGTGTGTCGGGTCTCAGCCATCCCGGTATCCCCTCGGGCAAAACCTTCGTCTACGAGTTCGATCTCGTGAAGTCCGGGACATTCATGTACCACCCCCATGCCGACGAGATGGTCCAGATGGCCATGGGCATGATGGGGTTGTTCATCGTGCATCCGCGCGACCCGGCCTTCATGCCGGTGGATCGGGACTTCGCATTCCTACTGGCTGCCTATGACATTGATCCGGGCACCTATATCCCCCGCGTCGCCGAAATGACGAACTTCAATCTGTGGACGTTCAACAGTCGCATCTTCCCGGACATCGATCCCCTGGTGGTCAACCGGGGCGACAGGGTGCGCGTCCGGGTTGGTAACCTGACCATGACCAACCACCCCGTCCACATGCACGGCTATGATTTCGAAGTGACCTGCACCGATGGTGGTTGGGTCCGCCCGGAAGCTCGCTGGCCAGAAGTCAGCATCGATATTCCCGTGGGCGCGATGCGGGCCTACGAGTTCAACGCCGATCACTTGGGTGACTGGGCGATCCACTGTCACAAGTCTCACCACACCATGAACGCCATGGGGCACGAGTTGCCCACGATTATCGGCGCCAATAAGAGCCGTGTCACCGACATGGTCCGCCGGCACCAGCCTGGCTACATGCCGATGGGCACCGCCGGCATGGCGGATATGGGCGAGATGTCCATGGAAATCCCCGAGAACACGATCCCGATGATGACCGGTTGGGGTCCGCACGGTCCGTTAGAAATGGGCGGAATGTTCTCTGTCGTGAAGGTCCGCGAAGGCATCGCTCCTGACGACTACTCTGATCCGGGCTGGTATGAAAACCCCCCCGGTACGCAGGCCTGGGAGTGGACGGGCGAGTTGCCCGAACATGCCAGCAACTACAGCCCCGAGACCATCCTGACGCCGCCCGGTGGCAAGCGTTTGGGCTGATCTGAACTTGTCGAGCACCATAAAGGAAAACAGGATGAAATCGCTGATACTGATTACTGCAATCGCTCTCTCCCCAACTCTCGCGTTTGCGGCGGGAACCCACGCGGGCGGCCATGACGAATACGCTATGGGCGCGCCTGCCGAGGCTTCTGCAGGCGACATGAGAACTGTCGAAGTCACCATGCGGGAAACAGATGAGGGCACGATGATCTTCGAGCCTGCAGAGCTGTCGTTCGTGGATGGAGAGACTGTCCGCCTGGTTATCACCAATGCGGGCGAACTGGACCATGAGTTCGTCATGGACACGGTGGAAGCCAATGCTGAGCACAAGGAGCTGATGGCGCGGTTTCCCGAGATGGAACATGACGACCCGAATGCGGTCCGTCTTCAGCCTGGCGAGACCGGCGAGATCCTGTGGACCTTCGAGAACGCGGGCCAATACGAATTCGCCTGTCTAATGCTGGGCCATTACGAGTCCGGCATGCACGGCCTCCTGAACGTCACCAAATCCTGAACCGCGAGGACCTGACCATGAAACTGATCCATTTTACCGCTGCCGCGTTGATCATCATGTCCGGAGCTGCACTGGCCGACACCCACATCACCAACGGGACCGTCACCAAGATCGACACCCAGTGGAGCAAGGTGACCGTTGATCATGAGGAGCTGAAGAACCTGGATATGCCGGCCATGAAGATGGTCTTCCAGGTCGCAGAGCCGGAAATGCTCGATGACCTGAGCGAGGGGCAGAGCATCCGCTTTGCTGCCGATCGGGTCAAAGGCAAGCTGACCATCACTGAAATTCTGGAATGATCCGGAACATCGAACGTCGGAGAAAAAACAATGATCTCGTACAAAACTCTTATCGTCGCTGCTGTCGCTGCAAGCGGTCTCGCAACGCCGCTTTTTGCCCAGGATGCTGACTTCCAGATGCCTGAGCAATGCGCCATGGCAGCACCGGCTGAAGACATGCCCGCCGCTGGCGAGATGCCTGCAGGAGACGCCCCTGCCAACGGAATGCCTGCGGGCGAGATGCCGACGGGAGGTATGCCCGAAGCTTCTTCCCATCACGGCAACAATGCAGGCGGCATGGGTGCCATGATGGGTATGGGCGGCATGGATATGGAAACCATGCCCGAGCATGTTAAGGAGAACATGCGCCGCATGATGGTCACCATGCCCGCCATGCATGACGGCATGATGAACGAGGATGCCGACGTAGCGTTCGCTTGCGGGATGATTGCCCACCACCAGGGCGCCATCGACATGGCGGAAGTCCTTCTTGAGCATGGCGAGGACGAGCAGATGCGGGTCTTGGCGCAAGAAATCATCGATGCTCAGGTCGGTGAGATCGAGCAGATGACCACCTGGTTGGCTGAAAACGCCGACTGAGCCCACTTTGAGCCGCGCGGCATTGCCCGTGCGGCTCAAAGCCAGACATTTGCCTGGGCTCAGGTCGTGTCGCATCAAGGTACGGATGACATTCACAAAAGGGGAAAGTGCAGGTCTTGACCTTCCCATAGTAGGAAGCATCATATCTGGCTCATACCTATCACGGAGCTTAGTCCATGAACATTGGAGACGCATCTTTTCGTTCCGGCGTATCGGCCAAGATGATCCGCTATTACGAGCAGATCGGGTTGATCCCAGCAGCTGCGCGCACTGCCGCCGGGTATCGCGATTATGCCGATGCTGACGTCCACATGCTGCGGTTCATCGCACGGGCGCGGGATCTCGGTTTTCCGATTAGCGAGATCACTGAACTGCTGGATCTGTGGCGCAATACCGATCGGCGCAGCGCTGATGTGAAAGCATTGGCGCAAGCTCGGGTTCAGGACCTACGGCAGAAGATCATGCACCTGAAGGAAATGGCCGATACCCTGGAAGAACTGGCCCGATGCTGTGCAGGTGACGATCGCCCGGACTGCCCCATCCTGCAGAACCTGGAGACGCGGTCAGATCCGACGCAGGCCAACCGCAGACGCCGGATGCAAAAGCCCATGACGATCAAAGAAAGACTTACATCATGATCAACAGACGTCTCTTTATCGGAACGATGGCAGCGGCTCTGGCACCGGCAAGCTCTGTCCTCAGCGCCCTGCCAACACCGGGAAATACCACGATTGCGGTGGTTCGATCGCCTGATTGCGGCTGCTGCGGCGCTTGGATCGATCATTTGCGCGAAGCCGGCTTTACGGTTGAGGAAACGCTGTCTGACGATGTTGACGCCTTCAAGGATGAGAACGCAGTTCCTCAGGCACTCCGGTCCTGCCACACCGCCCTCGTGGAGGGCTATGTGATCGAAGGCCATGTTCCTGCCGAGGCTATCCAAAAGCTCTTGGCAGAGCGCCCTCAGGCTATCGGCCTGGCGGTTCCTGGAATGCCAATCGGATCGCCCGGCATGGAAATGGGCGATCAGACGGAGCCTTTTGACGTCATCCTCTGGAACGCATCCGGCACGGACGTCTTCGCACGTTTTTGAGGGCTGCTATGGCAGCGCGTAGGTCAGCATGTAGCCAATCTGGAAACGAAATCTGATCTCCAAAGAGGATCACTTGGTGTCAGGCCCTTCCTTCCGAAAGGGCCTTTGGCATTCAGTCCCTTATGCCGGTGCGAAGCCGGCATTGGTCAGAACAGTAACAAGCTGCTCGCGCGGAGCGGTCGAAGTGACACTGACCGTATGTGTTGCGGGATCGGCTTTCACATCTGCGGACGGATCAACGGACTGGATGGCTTTTGTGACGCCGCGCGCACAACCGCCGCAAGTCATGGTTTCAATGTGGAACTGCATAGGGACCTCCTTTGAGCACTAGTCTCACGGGATTTGAAATAGGGATTCCAACGTTGGTAAGGTCAATACAGAAGCGTGTTATTATTTTTTAGCTTTGACGCTTGACCCTCCCATGATGGGAACACCTATTTGGGTCAACGGAGCAAGCTTCAGAAGGTGATCCGTCATGAACGTCAGCGTCAAGAATATGCAGCCTGACCCGCAATCGAAAGTCGTCCTTGATATCGAGGGGATGACCTGCGCGTCCTGTGTGGGACGAGTGGAAAGGGCGCTGAAAGCGGTGCCGCGAGTCGAGACGGCGTCGGTCAACCTCGCCACAGAGCGGGCCGAGATCACCGGTCTCGCTCTTGACCGAGCAGCGCTGGTCAAGGCTGTCGAGACTGTCGGCTACGATGTCCGCTCCCCGGCGATCGACTTAGCGATTGAAGGGATGACCTGCGCCTCCTGTGTCTCCCGAGTGGAACGCGCCCTGAAATCCGTACCGGGCGTGACAGGGGCTACGGTCAACCTGGCTACCGAACGGGCGCATGTCATCGGTTCGGCCGATCCCGCAGATCTGATCAGCGCAATTGACGGTGTCGGCTATGAGGCGCGGATCGGTGTCTCGGCCTCGGCAGTTTCTGATGCGGCTACGGATCGGAAGGCTGCTGAGGAAGCAGCCTTGAAGCGTAACCTGTGGATAGCCGCTGCGCTGACGTTGCCCGTCTTCCTGCTTGAGATGGGCTCGCACCTGTTCACTTGGGTGCATATGGCGGTGATGAACACCATCGGCATGCAGAACAGCTGGTATCTGCAGTTCGCCCTGACCACGGCGGTGCTGCTCGGCCCCGGGCGGCGGTTCTACACCAAAGGATTTCCCGCGCTGGCCCGGCTGGCACCGGACATGAACAGCCTGGTCGCGGTCGGCACATCGGCCGCCTATGGCTACTCGCTGGTTGCCACCTTCGCTCCCGCCCTGCTGCCCGCGGGCACCGTGAATGTCTATTACGAGGCGGCGGCGGTCATCGTCACCCTGATCCTGCTGGGTCGGTATCTTGAGGCCCGCGCCAAGGGCCGGACCTCCGAGGCGATCAAGCGGCTTGTCGGTCTGCAGGCCAAGACGGCCCGCGTGGTCCGTGTGGAGACGGCAATTGAAGTGCCGATTGCCGACGTGCGGCCGGGGGACCTCATCGAGGTCCGTCCAGGCGAGCGGGTGCCGGTCGATGGCGACGTGATCGATGGCACCAGCTGGATCGATGAGAGCATGATTTCAGGCGAGCCCCTGCCGGTGGAAAAGACCATCGGCCACGCTGTCACCGGCGGCACCGTCAACCAGACCGGGGCCTTCACCTTTCGCGCCACTGCTGTCGGCGACGCCACCATGCTGGCCCAGATCATCCGCATGGTCGAGGCCGCGCAGGGCGGCAAGCTGCCGATCCAAACGTTGGTAGACCGGGTGACGATGTGGTTCGTGCCCGCGGTGATGGTCCTAGCGACGCTGACCTTTGCCGTCTGGCTGATCTTCGGCCCTGAACCTGCACTGACCTTTGGACTCGTAAATGCCGTGGCGGTGCTGATCATCGCCTGCCCCTGCGCGATGGGCCTTGCGACACCGACCTCGATCATGGTCGGCACCGGGCGGGGCGCAGAGCTGGGGATTCTGTTCCGGAAGGGAGAGGCGTTGCAGGCCCTTCAGGACGTTCGCGTCGTGGCCTTTGACAAGACCGGAACGCTGACCGAAGGGCGCCCCCGGCTGACCGACCTAAACCTCGCCCCTGGATTTGACCGCTCTCCCGTGCTGGCAGCTGTTGCCGCCGTGGAGGCGAAGTCCGAACACCCGATTGCGCGCGCCATTGTTACGGCGGCTACGGAAGAGGGCCTTACACTGCCCGTTGTGACGGGGTTCACGTCGCTGACCGGTTTTGGCGTCCAGGCGAAGGCAGGAACTGAAAAGGTCGAGATCGGCGCTGACCGCTTCATGAGCAAACTGGGTCTGGACGTAGCGCCCTTTGCCGAGATTGCGGCGCGGCTGGCCGATCAGGGAAAGTCCCCGCTTTACGCAGCCATTGATGGCCGTCTGGCCGCGGTCCTGGCTGTGGCTGATCCGATCAAGGAGACGACGCCGCAGGCCATCCGCGCCCTGCATGCCTTGGGCCTGAAGGTCGCCATGATCACCGGCGACAACGCCCGCACCGCGCAGGCCATCGCGCGCCATCTGGGTATCGACGAGGTCGTGGCCGAGGTGCTGCCCGACGGAAAGGTGGCGGCAGTCAAGCGTCTTCAGGCACTAGGCTCCGTCGCTTATGTTGGCGACGGTATCAACGACGCGCCGGCCTTGGCCGAAGCCGATGTCGGAATTGCCGTCGGCACGGGCACCGATATCGCGATCGAGGCGGCCGATGTGGTGCTGATGACCGGCCGTCTGACCGCGGTGTCGGACGCGATCGCGCTCTCCAAGGCTACGATGCGCAACATCCGGCAAAACCTGTTCTGGGCCTTTGCCTACAACGCCGCCCTGATCCCGGTGGCCGCGGGCATACTGTGGCCGAGCTTTGGCATCCTTCTGTCACCGGTCTTCGCGGCCGGGGCCATGGCGCTGTCGTCCGTCTTTGTCCTTGGAAATGCCCTTCGGCTGAAGCGTTATTCACCTGGAGTGTTGCATGAAGTCTGAAAACCTCTAAAGAGCGGCGCCTTCCAGAGGCCCGGGTCTTTGCCAATATGATCCGCAGCTATGGGCGACCCCCCTGATCTTGCTGGCCGGTAGCCCCGGCATTCGCCATGCGCTTCAACGTGACCGTGCTACGATGCTTAACTCATGGCGCTCTTACTGCGTCAACCTCACGGACCCACCGGCCATCGCCTGTGCAGATCGTCGATTACCAAGGGGTGGTGATGCCGCCCCATTCCTCCAT
>NZ_VDDC01000052.1:0-15228 GCF_006239215.1 Paracoccus haeundaensis | reverse complement strand
GAGGGGCTGTCGCGCGGTGGGGTTCTCGTTACCGTGACTGGCCTGACGGCCGCTCACTATGACCAGGTTCTCGACATTCTGGATGACGAAGGCACCGTGGACCTGGCCGAGCGCGAAGAAAGCTGGCGATCGGAAGGCTGGGGTGGCTATGAAGTGAGCCCCCATGCGACCGGAGCCAGGACCGTCGGGTCAGCCGTCGAGGCGGACGGAAGCTATGCTGACACTTCCTCTAAGACGGGTGACGAGAGCATTCCGATCGTCGAAGAGCAACTGCGTGTTGGCAAGCGAGACACCAGCCATGGGCGCGTGCGCGTTCGGGCGTATACCGTCGAGGAACCGGTTAGCGAAACGGTAACCTTGCGCGAGGATCGCGTTGAGCTGGAGCGCCGCCCGGTTGATCGCGCCGTCACCGATGTCGACACCGCGTTCCAGGACCGGACAGTCGAAGCCGAGGAGTATGTCGAGGAGGCGGTCGTCTCAAAAGAGGCGCGCGTTGTGGAGGAAGTTAGCCTGCGCAAAACCAGCGATACGCGCCAGGAAACGGTGACCGACAGCGTACGTCACACGGAAGTCGAGATCGACGACGAACGGTCCGACACCCCCCGCACGACCCGCTGAGCTCAGAGATATTCGCGAACTAATTCGGGGCGCATCCTTACGGGATGCGCCCCGAAATTTTCGATTTTGCTGTTCTCGAGACGAGCCATATGCCCGCAGGACTGTTGCGCGTTCTCGCAGGAGTGGCGCTTGTTGATTGCCGCTGTCGCAGCCTATCAGCACAACGCGCAGTACCAAACCATTCATATGAAGTTGTTGGCTCAGCAGCTCCTGGCGCAAACCCTTGTCTGGTCCCCCATACGCTGAGCCGCACTCGTGATTGTCTAATGTCACTGTGCCTAGTCGCCGCGCCACGAGACTAGGGTGCGCACTGATCTGGCTCAGTCAGACTTGCTGCCCTGTCCGGTATAATCCGGGTTCAGGATCGTGAACCCGACAATCAGGCGAGTGTGAGTGCATGACCAAAAACAGCCAGACGAACGAACTCCAGCAGATGACCGGGAAACAGCGGAAGGCCATGCGGATCCAGGTTTTGACCGGTCAGATTTCGGCCTGTCAAAGCAACCTGGATCTGGCGACGCAAAAGGTGGCGTCTGCGCAAACGGATATGGTGGCGGTTCAGGATGGTCTGACAATCGCCGGACAAGCCCTTGAGCGGGTCGTATCGGACAGCTGATGAAACCTGAGACAGGAGGACCCGGCCATTGACCGCCATCTAGAAGAGTTTGAATCTGTCCAGGCGACAGAAGCCGAGCATACGATCAGGTGCATCCAGCTTCTGAACTGCCACATGGAGGGGTTCCAAAGCGATCTCGAAGCGGCAACGCGTCAATTCGCGTTGGCCATGGAAAATCTGGCGGAGACCCGGGGGCACCTCAAGATGGCTAAGCAGGCGCTTGAGCGGATAGCACGAGCCTCTGAACAAGAGGCTTCACAAGATGCTTTTCAAGAGCAGGCGTGAACTTACGAGATAGCAGCATTTCCCGGTTAATCTCGCCCCCAAGGTTCTAGTAATAAGCATGTCCTCTACCCGCCAACGTGAACAGGGCGCGGCGATCACAGCCGCCGCGCCGAAAGTTCACAGATGCTGGGCAGTTGGACGGAAGATGATTTCATTGACGTCCACGTCCTCGGGCTGGCTGATCGCGAAGGCAGCCATGCGTGCGAAGCTGTCGGCGGGGATGCCGACTTGCCCGACGTAGTCGCTGTTCGCGGCCTTCACCGCGGGGTCGGAGATCTGCTCCAGCAGTTCGGTCTTGACCGCTCCGGGGCAGAGGATTGTGGAGCGGATGTTGTAAGGCTTTACCTCCTGGCGCAGGCCTTCGCAGATCGCGCGGACCGCGTATTTGGTCCCGGAGTAGACGGCGGATGCTGGAAAGACGAGGTGACCCGCCACCGAGGATGTGGTGATGAACTGCCCTGATGCCTGCGTCTTCATATGCGGCAGGGCCGCGGCGATGCCGTGCAGGACACCCTTGATGTTAACGTCGATCATCCGGCTCCACTCGTCCACCTTCAGGCTTTCAATGGCGGAAAGCGGCATGATGCCCGCATTGTTGATCATCACGTCGATACGGCCAAAACGGCCGACTGCGCCGTTCACCAGCGCCTGAACGTCCTCAAGACGGGTAGCATCAGTGGCCTGCGCCAGCGCCTCGCCACCGGCGGAGATGATCTCGGACACCAGCGCGTCCAGCCTTTCGATCCGGCGAGCGCCGAGGACCACCTTGGCGCCTTGCTGGGCCAGGTGCCGTGCCGCCGCCTCGCCCATGCCGCTGGAGGCACCAGTAATGACGATGACTTTGTCCTGGATGTTGTTGTTGCTCATTTTCAGTCTCCGAATGGGTGTTGGAACAGCGGAAGCGACCCGGCCGTCCTGTCTTGTGATGGCTTTTCGGAAATGGGCTTGCCTGAAGCATTGCCTCAGGCGAATGCAGGCGGTGGTCAGTCCGCAGCCTCGATCCGCACGGTGACGGGGTCGGCATTGTCAAAGATCGCCACGTCGTCCAGCGCCTGCCCCAGGATCACGATACCCGGAGAGGGGACCCGCCCGTCGCGGTAGTAGATGACAAAATCGCCGGAACCCCACAGCCCGAGCGTCCCTGTCGAAAAGTCGCGCTGTCGGTCGCCCGCCGGCAGGCCCTGCGGCAGATCGCCGGTCTTTTCCTGACGCAGATGGTCAGTCATGGCTAAATCCAGCGGCAGCATTGCCAGCAGTGCCTGCGCGGCGGGGCTGTCGTTCAGCTCTGCCATGACCGAACCCCGCGGGCTGGTGATGCGGATGGTGTCCTGGGCCATGGCGGGCAATCCTGTGCAAAGGGTGAGGGTCACGGAAAGCGTGGCGAAGCAATACATCTGCGGTCCTTTCATGGTCCGGGGTCAGCAGCCCGCCGCGGGCGGGAACTGATCGTCTGCGACGTGCTCCATCCAGGTCGTCCCAACGCCATCCAGGCTTTCCAGAACGGCCAGATGGGCCATGCCCTGATCCGAGGTGGCGCCGTGCCAGTGCCGGACCTCAGGCGGGATCTGGACGATATCGCCCGGACCGGCGGTGAGGACATCCTGCCCTTCGGACTGGATCAGCGCGCACCCTTGCGTGACATACAGCGTCTGGCCGAGCGGGTGACTGTGCCAGGCGGTGCGGGCGCCGGGCTGAAACGTCACCAGCGCGCCGCTGACCCGGGCATCACCCGGCGCTTCGAACGAGGGGCCGACGGTGACGCTGCCGGTGAAGGTCTCGGCTGCGGCCTCAAAGGTCTCGCCATCCGCGCGCACGATGGAGATGCTGTCCGGGGTTTCCACTGCGGCCTTGTCAGTGGCGATGTCGCCGCGGGCCTCGAAGACCTGCCGCATCGGCGTCAGCGCCGAAAAGCTGCGCGGCCAGCCCGCGTAATAGGCCAGCTGATGGGGGATCTCGGCGGCCTCCTCGAAGGTCAGGCCGTTGTCCATGGCGCGGTTCAGGTGGAAGGGCAGTTGTTCGGCCTGACCGTTTGCGATCAGCGCGGCCACCGTCACCAGGGACCGGTCGCGGGGCGCAAGGCCGGGGCGGCGCCACAGGTCGGCAAAAAGCACCTGGTCTGTGGCATCGGCCAAGCCTGGCGACACCGGACGCGCGGTCTGGTCGACAGTGGCCAGGCGCGCAGCCTCGGCCTCGCTGTCATAGGGCAGCAGTTCAGGGTTCAGCGTCACATCTGCGGTGATCCCGCGATCGACCAGCGCGGCCGCGATCTGGTTCAGCGCCGGCAGCGCCACGGGCCAACCCGCATAGAAGGCCAGATGCGTGACCAACTCCGACAACTCCTCGGGGGTGACGCCGCTGTCCAGTGCGGTGGCAATATATCGGTCAAGCTGGTCCGCACGCCCCGTGGCGACGAGGGCCGAGACGGTCAGCAGCGACCGGTCGCGCGTCGTCAGGCGGTCCTGATCGGCCCAGAGCCGGTCGGCCAGAACGTCCTGGGTATAGCGGCCGAGCTGCGGAGCAATCTGGGAGACCGCGTCAGATGTGGCCGCCTCCTGCGCATTCAGGGGCAGTGCGTAAAACGTGGCAAGGGTGATGGCATGGGGCAGACGTGTCATGTCGATCCTTTCTTCGATGCCGGGCGATACGCCCCGCATCCGGCAGATTGGGTGGCGAAAATGGTCGTCGTTCGGGAGTGGACAGTGGCAGCGCGTGGCCGCCCCCGAGATCAGGCCAGATGGCTGGCAAAGAACTCGGCCAGTCGGTCGAAGGGAATGATGTCGGTCTGATCATACAGATCGACATGATCGGCACCGGGGATGACCATCAGCTCCTTCGGCTCGGCTGCGGCGGCGAAGGCATCTTCGCTGAAATACAGCGAATGCGCGTTCTCGCCGGCAATCAGCAGCATCGGGCGGGGCGATATCTGGTCGATGTAGGTCAGGATCGGCATGTTCATGAACGACAGCGGGTTCGTGACCGTCCAGCCGGTGGTGGAGTTCACCGAGCGTTCGTGAAAGCCACGTGGCGTCTTGTAGTAGTCGAAATACATCCGGATAACCGGGTTATCGACGCCGTCCAGCGTCTCGGGCAGACCGCCAGCCAATGCGGGGGTGCCCGCCTCGGCATCGGTCCATCGCTGGCGGCTCATGTCGGTCAGCGCTTGGGTTCTCTGTTCCGGGGTCATCGCGTCGTCATATCCCCGCGCCATCACGCGGGTCATGTCATACATGCTGGTCGTGGCGACCGCCTTGACGCGTTTGTCGGCGGCGACCGCGTTCAGCGCCATCCCGGCAAAGCCGCAGATGCCGATGATGCCGATCCGCTCGCGGTCGACCTCCGGGTGCAGGCCCAGGTAATCGACGGCGGCGCTGAAGTCTTCGGTATTGATGTCGGGGGATGCGACCTGACGGGGCATCCCGCCGCTTTCGCCGACGAAGGACGGATCGAAGGCGATGGACGCATAGCCACGCTCGGCCATGGTCTGGGCATACAGACCTGCCGACTGCTCCTTGACCGCGCCGAATGGTCCGGCGATGGCCAGCGCCGGCAGCGGTCCCGAACGATCACTCGGCAGATACAGATCGCCTGATAGGGTGATGCCATAGCGGTTGGTAAAGCTGACCTTCTCATGGTCAATGGTTTCGCTTTGCGGGAAGGTCTTGTCCCATGCGGCGCCGGATTGGGCGACGGCCCGGCCCGGCGCCATCGACACCGTCGTCAGGGCGGCCAGGCCCATTCCGGTCAACTGCATCAGCGCGCGGCGGTCGATTCCAGTTTTGGTCATGTCATGTCCTCTCGAAAGGGTTGTTGTTCCAGGGAAAGCGGGGCGTTTCAGGATGCGGTGGTTTGGTTCGGCTTCAGAAGGCCGCGGCCCGTGCCGATCAGCGCCAGTGCGGCGACAGCCAGGGCGACACTGCCGGCAAGAACCGCCTGGATGGAGATGCCATCAAGCAGCAGCCCGCCCAGCACCGCCCCCAGCATGATCGAGGCCTGGACCCCGGCGACCATCAGGCTGCCGCCAGCCTCCGGGGCGTCGTCCACGTTGCGCGACATCCAGGTCATCCAGATCACCGACATGGCGGTGTTCATCGCACCCCAGATGGCCAGCAGGATGGCCGTGCCCACAACCGATCCGCCAAGGAACAGCAGCAGGATGGTGCAGGCGCCCATCACCAGCGCGGGCAGTTTCAACAGTGGCGCGATCCGGGGGCCGATCAGCCGGGCCGAGCCCCAGGTGCCCAGAAAACCCGCGCCGCCCAGAACCAGCAGCAGGACCGACAGGGTCGTCACATCGACCTGCGTCACCTGCTCCAGGAATGGGCGCAGATAGGTGAACATCATGAACGCCGACCCCCAGGACAACACTGCCGCCAGCAAGCCGCGCGCGAAATAGGGGCGGCGCAGGACCGCCAGCAGCGAGCCGAAATCTCCGCGCTTTTCAGCGGGCAGCGACGGCAGGGCAGCAGCCAGCCACATCAGGTTCAGCGCGACGATGGGCACCAACGCCCAGAAGACCTCGCGCCATCCGAACAGGCCGCCCAGATAACTGCCCAACGGCGCGGCGAAGGCCGCCGCGATGGCCTGTCCGCCATACATTAGCGCCAGCGCGCGGGGCACATCATCCGCAGGCACCAGCCGCATGATGACCGCCGTCGCCAAGGCCCAGAACCCACCGATGCACAGCCCTAGCAGGGCGCGGCCGATGATCAGCACCGTGAAGTTCGGCGCCAGCGCGACCAGCACCAGCGACACCAGCATCAGCGCCGTGATGCCCAGCAGCACGCCCTTGCGGTTCAGCGTTCCCGCCACCGTGGTGATCAGCAGGCTGGCGGTGACCGCGAACAACCCGCTGATCGAGATGGCCTGCCCGGTCTGCCCGGTGGTCGCGCCCAAGCCCTCGGCCATCGGCGTCAGCAGGCTGACCGGCATGAACTCCGACGCGATCAGCATGGCGACACACAACGACATGGCCAGAACCGCGCCCCATGCGGCACCCTGGGTGCTCGTGTCCTTGAATGTCATGTCCATGGGGTGTCCTGCGTCAGTCCGGGTTGGCAGGAACCTAGCCCCAAGAGGTCATCGCGATTAGCGGTCCAGTTCCGCATGGACTTATCGATCTGGTCGATTAGTCTATGGCAAAGCAAGGCAAAGGGACAAGATGCGCAAGCCCGACTTCAACGACCTCGTCTGGTTCCAGGCCGTGGCCGAACTGCGCAGCTTTACCAAGGCCGCGGCCCGGATCGGCGTGGCCCAATCCACCCTCAGCCACACGATCCGGCAGCTGGAGGCGCGGATGGGCTTTCCCCTGCTAACGCGCAATACCCGCAACGTGGCCCTTACGGCAGCGGGCCAGCAGCTTCTGGACACCGTCACCCCCCGGCTTGCCGAGATCGAGGACGAGATCGCCGCATTGTCGGCCCTACGCGACAAGCCGTCAGGGTCGCTCCGGCTGACATTGTCCGACCATGCTTTCGAAAGCGTGGTGTGGCCCAGGCTGAAGCCGATGCTGGCCGCCTATCCCGAGATCAGCGTCGAGTTCAGCCTCGACAGCAGCTTCCGCAACATCGTCGAGGAAGGCTTCGACGCCGGGGTCAGGCTGGGCGAGAGCATCGAGAAGGATATGATCGCCATACGCATCGGCCCGGACTGGCGGCTGGTGGCGGTGGCCTCGCCCGATTACCTCGCCAGCCGCGGGATGCCCAAGCATCCGCAAGATCTGCTGCGTCACAGCTGCATCAACATGCGCCATATCACCGCCGGTGGTCTCTACGCGTGGGAGTTCGAAAAGGACGGCCAGCCCCTGCGTGTGCGGGTCGATGGCCAGCTGACCTTCAACAACTCCTACGCGATGATCGACGCAGCCGTGGCTGGGCTGGGCATCGCTTATGTGCCCGAGAACATCGTCGCAGCGCAGTTGGAGGCAGGAACCCTTGTCCTGGCGCTGGACGAGTGGTCCCCGTTCTTTGAGGGGTATTACCTCTATTATCCAAGCCGACGTCAGAACATGCCGGTGTTCAAGGCGCTGACGGATGCGCTTAGGATCCAGATTCATTGAGTTTCAGAGCCAGAAGAGGACTGTTGCGGCGAGGGCGATACGGAGAAGAAAGTCTCCGGGCATCGGTCATATCGGGTGGGAACCCGTCGCCAGTGCTTAAGGCGGCCAAAGATGATCTCGATGCGGTTGCGGTGTTTGTAGCGCCTCTTGCGGTATTTCATCGCCCTCTTGCGGAGCTTCCGGCCCGGTATGCAGACCTTTATCCCCTTGTCTTTCAACGCGTCCCTGAACCAGTCGGCGTCATAACCCCTGTCGGCGAGCAACCACCCCGAGGGCTCGCGTTCCATCAGTCACGACATCGCTCTGCCTGAAAATGCATGGGCTAGTCTTGTTATGACCGAAGGATCAGGCCCAGCTGTGCCAATGTGTAACCGTGCTGCCCCGCAATCCGCTCAAGATCATCGGCGGCCGCGGCACGTTTTGCGATCCTCGCGCGCTTCTGGATCTTGGCATCAACGAAGCTCGGCGATGGTATCGGGATAACGGCAGCAGGCGCAGACACTTGGGACATGTCTGCGATCGCTACTGGATCAGGAACGCGCGCGGCATCAGCGTCAGGGAATGTCTTCACGTTGGCCGGCGCAGGGCCATGAGGCTGGTCTTCCACCGTTCGGGTGCTGGTGAGCTGAACCGGATTGCCCAAGCGGACATAGTGCTCGGCGGACTGCAGGAAGGCCTCAGACGCGACACGGTCATTGGAAAGCCGCGCTTCCTCCGCAAACTGCAGATAACGCTCGACGAGTTGCTCTGCCGTGCCTCGGATCTTGCCTTTGGCGCTCGTGCTCTCATGGACGCGGTTTGCAGGACCACGCTGCTGTTGTGACGATCGCGATGCGTCACCTCGCCGGTGTCGATACTGTTTCATGAGCCAATACGATAAGGATGGCGGCGATCAGTATGCCGCTCTCAACCGGCATATGGTGAACCTTGCTGACCAGCAAGCGCCCGCATGCTCATACACAGTCGGAAAAACAATGCTGCGACGCGCTGTAATTATCGCGATGAGCAGACCTGCCGCAGCCAAGATGCCCTTTGTCCATACGTAAGGTTATCGGAGGCTCAATGCGCCCCGCGGGACATGACCACGGCGGGAATGGTCATGAAGATGATGCGCAGGTCCATCCATGGGTTCCAGTTCATGACATAGAAACGATCAAGCTGCACACGCTCCAGATAGGTCGTGTTGCTGCGGCCGCTGATCTGCCAGAGGCCGGACAGCCCGGGCCGCGCCGACAGATAGTGCCGGGCGGAGCTGGCGTAGTAGTCCAGCTCTTCCCGCACGACCGGACGCGGGCCGACAAGGCTCATCTCTCCGGTCAGCACGTTCAAAAGCTGCGGCAGCTCGTCCAGGCTCAGCTTGCGCAGCACCGCGGCCAAGGGGGTGACGCGCGGATCATCGATCAGCTTGCGCTGTTCGTTCCAAAGCGCCGCCTTGGCGGGGTGCTTGCGCAGATACTGTTCCAGGACCGTGTCGCCGTCGACGACCATGGTGCGGAATTTCCAGCACCGGAACTCGCGGCCGCCAAAGCCGATGCGGCGGTGCCCATAGAGCAGCGGCCCTGAATCCGTCAGTTTCAGCACGATGACCAGCGCCAGGATCAACGGCGCCAGCAGCACCAGGCCAAGGACTGCCAGCGTGATGTCCAGCCCACGCTTGGCGATACCCCCGACGGGGACATCCCTGCCTTTGCGAAACCGATGCAGTCCCGCAAGTGCAGGATAGCCCGCAAGGGAGGGGTGATAGTCAGAGACTAAATCTCTTTGAGCACGGAGCATACGCATCGCAACAACTAACCTACTAACAAACAGGAAAACTCCCGACAGGCTCGTACGGGCTTGGCCTATGAAACAGTTCGATAAAATTTTATCAAACTGGATATATAGTCAGGTTGTTCAGGATCCTGACACACAGGTGCAGAAAAAGTCCTTCGATCAGACACCTCGGCTGGCCATACGACAGACCTTTGGCAGACGCGTCAGCTGGTCTGGCTGATTGCAACTGAACCAGACGAACTCGCGCTCAACAATTTCAGTGGCGCTATTCCTGCGTTCAGCACCAAGGATGCTGGCTGTTTTTTAAGTCAGTGGATAGCCGCGCTGCATCTCAATCCGGCCCAATGCTAGAGCGTGGCCTCTATCAACCGGCGAGCCTGTACAACTGATCCTGTTGCCGGATGAGCTTTTCGTAAAGAGCTCGATACCGGGTGTTGTGGCGATATGCAGCAAGAGCTGAAACGATCATATCGAGTTCGTCTTCAGAAGCGATGGCCATGATCACGTTGTCCCGCACGGTTGTCTCCGTTAATTTTCTGTTTTACCGGCATCAACATGTAGCGCACGTCGTGGTTGCACTGATTAACCGCAAGTTGAGGTTCTGGCGAAAACGCGCTCAGATTAGCCGCAGCGACCCGTGCCTCGACCGCCATTCGCACTCTACTCTTGGCATCCTGAGCACGACGAAATCCTGTGTATCCGTTTACGAGATGATAAAATGCAGTGACCGACATTGAGATGTCTCACGATAAGCTTCACTGACCCTGTTGAAAGCACGGCAATTGCCCCCCTCGCCTCTCATACGCAGTAGCATTGGCCCTCATCTTGCGGCTGATATCGCCGCCCTCATCACTGCGGAATCGCTGCCCGAGGGCGCGCATCTGCGAACCGCTGACCTAGCACGGCGATTTGCGGTCTCGCGCTGGCCGGTCGAGCAGGCGTTGAAGAAGTTGGCCCGGACCGGGCAGGTCCGCCATGAACCGAACCGCGGCTTTTTTGTGCGCCATGACGGCCCCGCGGCGCCCGCGACGGCGCCCGACCCCGTCCACGCGGCTTATCTGCGTCTGGCCTTCATGCTGACCGAACAGGCCTTCGGCCCGCAGGTCACCGAACAGCAGATCCGCGACCGGTTCGCCCTGACCAAGCGGCAGACGCTGGAGCTGATGGGCCGCTTGGTCCGTGAAGGGATTGCCGAAAAGCGGGCTGGATATGGCTGGAACATCAACACGGAGCTGATTGCTCCGGACGCGCTGGCCCATACCACGCAGATGCGGCTGATCCTGGAACCCGCCGCACTGCGCCTGCCCGGCTATCAGCTGCCCAAGGGCGACATCGCCCGCCTGCGCCGCGTCGAGGATGACCTTCTGGGAGGCACTATCGACCTTGCCCCGCCCGACACGTTGTACCTGCGCGGCGCCCAGTTCCATGAGGCGCTCATGGCGGGCGCGGGCAATCCCTTCATGCTGCAGGCGCTGATGCGGGTGAACCGGGTACGGCGGCTGCTGACCTATCGCGCGATGAACGACCGCGAGCGCTATTACCGGCAGTCGCGCGAGCATATGGCTATTCTTGATCTGATCGAGGCCGGCGATCACTCCGCCGCCGCCCGGCAGATGGAGGCACATCTGCGCAAGGTGCGCCACAGCCTATCAACGCTCGGCTTCATCGCGGCGCAGGACGTGGCCTCAGCGCAATCCGACTAGGGATGATGATTGCAACAGCGCTCGCTGTTCCAAACGGACACGTACGGATGCATGCGCTGCCATCACCCGCGCTGATAGATTTTGCCGTAATTTCCTTGAATTGCCAGCGATACGGTTGCCGCAGCCGCTATCGCCATCATCTCACCGCCATCCTCTAGGGCGGTGAACACGACATCAGCCATCGGTCCCTCTATCATGATATGGGCGATGTCGAAGACCACTGCGCAGAAGATCAGAATGGCTATCGGGTACACGATGCTCCTCAAGACAGTGCCATCGCCACTGCGCCGGCCTCTGTAGGCCCACACCCCCAATGAAGCCAGGATTGCTGCCGCCAGGACCCAGGCCAGGAGTTCTCCCAGGTCTTTCTCCCGAAGACCAAAGAGCGCGGGAAGTTCGAACGCATGCGCGAGAATTATTCCCAACCGCTCGTGGTACTGGCAGGAGTCATCAAACCAGGCAAAGGCGAAGAACGAGAACAGGAACAGCGACAACCGGGATCTGGTCTTGTGGAACACATAGAGAAAGGATGTGAAGCAGATGAATAGCATCCCGTGATTGAGGTTCTCCGAGACTGAGTTGTCGCCTCCCAGGTTCACGAAGGAATGGATGACACCGGCAAACCCATCCTCGCCGTGTCCCTGCAAGAACATCATGCTGTACGTGATGATGTGGATCACGATGAGAACCAAGGCGACCCCCGCCAACAGCAACCCGACTTTCATAGCAGATTTGTCATCGATCACCCTGTACGGGACTGCGGAGCATTCATGCCGTCTGTTTGCTGTCTGATCGGTCAAGGGTGCTACTGTCTTTCTTCATCATCGGTCGCAGTGTGCGAGTGGTAATTGTATGCATATTTGATCGCAAGAATGCGGGGAGCAATGAGTCTATAGCCTCTGGACGGATATTCCAACAATCGCGTCAAGCTCTCTTGATCGACGTCCCTGCTGCACCACCAATGTGATCTCCGGTCCAAGCGCTGCCGACCACCCATCGACGTCATTCGAAGTTTAGCCTAGCCAAATGCGTGAACTGTGTGGTTCACTACACGTCTCGCGTGCATTCCAGCTGGAGGAGCAACTCATGACGATCATCGACGCCCAAGTCTGCGCTATCCTGCAAAGAATGGCTCAGACCTGTGCAGATGCGCAGGTCGAGCAGGCCTATGTCCGTAAGATGGTGTTCAACAGCAAAGTGAGGGTCGTATCGGATAAGTGCCCCACGACCCGGCGTATCAACTAGACGCCTGAGCCCACGGTCCGGCGTATCGCCCGACATCAGCGAAGGTCGAGCGGGACGGTATGTTTGCCATCCCACTCGGCCAGTCGCGTCCCGAGGTGGATCACGTAGCGCGCAACGGGGCTGTGGGCATCATCGGGAGCCAAATGAGCGTCCAGTGCGAGATAGACCGCTATGGCGCTCTGGTATTCAGCGGCGGAGGTGATCTCCGCCGCACCGCCGAAGTGGTCGAGACAGGCAAGGATGCCACCGACTTGCGCCTCGGACACGCCCGCAGCGAGAAGCCTGTCGCGCAGATCTCGATCAATCATCGCCCACCTAGAGGGCACTGGGGTTTGCAGCCCCGTCCAGAGGCCTGTTGCCTGGTCATCAGCGGTCTTCTCCCTTGCCGCGATGCCAGATAGTCCTTCCCACCGTTGTAAGGTCAATGTGTCCACGGATGTGTGATCCGTCTTGACCGATTCTTCGGCCGCGATCTTAACTGCCGCGGTATTGGTGAGGGAGCCGAAAGCCATGAATATCGGCGACGCCTCCGCAGGTTCCGGGGTCTCTGCAAAGATGATCCGCTATTACGAGCAGATCGGCCTGATCCCGCCTGCTGCGCGGACGGCTTCGGGCTATCGCGATTATGATCCGCGCGACGTTCACATCCTTCGGTTCATCGCTCGCGCCCGCGATCTCGGATTTTCCATCAACGAGATATCCGAGTTGCTCGACCTGTGGCGCAGCACGGACAGGCGCAGCGCGGATGTAAAGGCGTTGGCGCAGGCTAAGGTCGATGACATGCGCCGCAAGATCGCCGATCTGCAGGTGATGGCCGACACGCTCGAAACGCTGGTCGGCACCTGTGCCGGCGATGATCGTCCGAACTGTCCGATCCTGTAGGAGCTGGAAACGGCGGATGCAAATATGTCCCCGATGACATCGCGTCAGGCACCCGGCGCCGTTCCGGTCGGCCGCCTCGCGCATCTGTCCGGCACTCTCAAACAGGGCCAATCCACCGCTTGACCGGATCTGTTCAGCCCTTGTTCGCCATGGAGGGTGGTGCGTAACATTTAAAAGCGGGCGCCTGTGAGGCGCCCGCAGTCAAATTCGTGTATGTTCAGCCATTCCGCAGCACCAGCGCTGCAGGTGCCTGCTGTCACAGGATGCCACGATCCCGCGTCGGATCAGCCACAAGGGGCGAGGTCGCCGACGTTCCCGTCTGGCCAGCCGACGCGACGCGCAGATTGTTCTGGACGTGCTTCACACCCGAAGCGCGCTCGGCGACGTCCTCGGCGTGACGCTTGGCAAAGCGCTCCGGAACGGTACCGGTCAGCGTGACCTCGCCGTCTTGTACCATCACCTCGATGTCGGATGCGTCCAGCTGGCCGTCATCCATCAGGCGTTCGCTTACGTCTTCCTTGATCCGCTCGTCCGACCGGATATAGCCCTTCGGCCCGGTGCCGCGATGCTTGTCCATCTCACGACGGCGGCTCGCATCCTCGTCGCCGAACCACGAAGCCACCTCATCACCGGCCCGATCGAGGAAACCGCGGTCATCGTCCTGCTCGACGCGTCCACGCCCGTGGGACTGATCGCCGCGTCCATAGCCGCTGTTCGAGACAGAGCGATCATGGGACCACCCGGTCCGCGGATCCGCGCTCAAGCCGCCACGACGGCCATGGCCATCATCGTCCCGTCCATAACCGCCGGTCTGTCCGTATCCACGATCGTAGTTCGCCGACCGATTGCCGACGCTGTAGCGGTCGCGGTTTTCCCGAACCTCGTCCATGTCGCGGCGGCGCTCTGCCTGGCCATCGCCGACCCACGACTTGACCTCGTCGGTGGCCTTGTCTGTCCAGTCCCGCGAGTTGCGGTTCATGTCGCGGTTGCCATAGTCCTGGCTGGGGCGACCCATGCGATCGCGGTCGTTGTATTCGTTAGCCATAGCGTGTCCTCCTCAAAACACGGGTGCCAAGCGGCACCTCAGATGCGGGAGAAACAGCGGCTCAACCGAGAGCGTTCCGGCACATAAATGTTATCGGCGGGAAGCAGGTTTCTCCACACCAGGCCGGCGGGCGTTACTGACCTTGGCACTTTGAGATGCGCCTGACAGCACACGGGCAATCGCCACCTGCATGTCGAGCTTCTTACGCACGTTTCGATATGCAGCGTTGTGCGAATAGGCAGTCAGAGCATTATCGATAAGGACCCAGTCCTCTAAAGACATGGCCAGGCGAAACATCACGTCATCCGACATACGGCGCATACTGGTTACCTTGGTTACGCTGAACAACTACAGGGTGAAGATATGCCGTTCTTGCACATTGTGAAGTTGGCTATTCGGACAGCCTATATTCAAGACGGATGTGGGCGGGCAAAAATACGACTGCGTAACAGTCAACTTCGTTCACCAGCGTGCAGCGAAACCAGAGGTCCTTGCACGAAAAGCACCTGCAGCCGCGGACCTCAGAGAGGGGAAAGTGGCTTCCGAAAGATCCGCTCAAGATCACTGGCATCGTAGAGGCTCGGCGATGTGTCCAACCTTGCCGAGGTCAACGCAACGCATCTAGAAGTGAAAAGCTCTCCTGATATCACTAGGCGAATGGCCAATGCTTATGGTAATTTTTTTGCGTCCCACGAGCTGAAAGGGCCCCGGTCCATCGGGGCCCTTTTTCAGTCCAGGCTGGTTCTGGTTTCGACGCCGGGATCTCAATGACGTTGAAGTTAGAAAAAATAGTGGCTGTGGTTTCCCACAGCCGCCGCCTATCCCCAGGCAATCTTTCACAGGCATCACCTTAAATTTCCGTTTTCTCTCGTACACGACTTGTGGCGCGCGACCGTCGACATAATCGCCATCGCAAAAAGGTACGGCCGGGCAGCCATTCGCGTCGATCACGAATGGCTGCCCGACGCTCAGTAGGTTTCGACGACGGCGCTATACTCGCCGCGCA
>NZ_VDDC01000051.1:0-15315 GCF_006239215.1 Paracoccus haeundaensis | reverse complement strand
GCGGGGTAGAGCAGCCCGGTAGCTCGTCAGGCTCATAACCTGAAGGTCACAGGTTCAAATCCTGTCCCCGCAACCAAAGAAACAGACCCGGGCGAACAAACAGCCCTCGCGACTCGCGGGGGCTTCGTTATGTCAGGGCGATCGATCCCGGCCTAGCCCTCCGCAAGGCCGAGGATCCCCGCAAGCTCGCCCAAACGGGGAAAACCATGGGCGCCCGGCGCAGCGGCCTCCGGCACCATCCGGATTTTACATATCAGAACCCGCAAAATCCCCGTCGCCACAGGCCGCGTGGACGGCCTCTGCAGCGCCTCCGCCAGCCGCCCGATCTCCTGGCGGTAGCGGTCGCCCAAGGACGCGTGGAGCCGCAGGGCAGGGAGTGAGGGCGTTTCCTCCATCATCCTGGTCAGTTCCGCCTTGCGTCCCTCCAGCGCCTCCACCTTCGCCGTCATCGACGGGTGATACATCCTATTCTCAATCGCGCTCACGAGTCTCGTGATCTTCGCCCCGGTCTGCGCCAGAGCTCCTTGTGGGCGGCATCATGACCGCTGCGGCGTCACCCGCTGGCCTTGCTGAAGGCCAGCCAATAGGCCGGCCTCCACGAAGGCCGCGAACAACTCCGGATGCATCAGCTGATCGTGCAGCCCGCCCAGGACCCGGTCTTCCAGGTCCTCGCGTCCGATCGTTGCCCGGTTCGTGCAGACCGCCGCGCCGCGGTTGCGCGCCCCGCTGCAGCGGAGGCGCGTCCCGTCGATCATCAAGTATCTTGTCTGCAGCACGCGCAGCGCACCAGACCCGACAGCAAGTACGCTGGTCGCCTCGCGCATTCCGGCCCCAGGCGGGCATCGTTGACCCCGGCGGGGTTCATCGCTTCGCGGATGCCGGCCTGTCGTGCCTTCACCCGGTCCCCCAGCACCGCGTCGATAATACGCAGTTCGGGCACCTCGGTCGTCACCCACATCTCCGGCGGGTTCAGACGCGCCTAGCGCTTGCCCGTGTCGGGGTCCTTCACAAAGCTCTGGCGGTTCCAGACCCGCACCCTGACATAGAGTTCGTTGTTCAGGATCCCCGTGCCGCGACGCCAGTTGCCCTGGAGGGTCGATGATCCCCAACAGCCCGAGCCCGTCCCGCTGCTATGGGGTGGTGCCACGCCTTCCGCGTTCCGCGCCGCCGCGATCGACTGCGCCGAAAGGCCGCTGTCGTAATCCGTGAAGATCCGACGCACCACGGTAGCCTCGCCGTCGTCGATGTGCCGTTCGCCCGTGATCACCGTGCCGCACGCGTCGAAGCCACTCCGGACCCGGTAGCCGTAGCTGTTGCCACCGCCCGATTTGCCTGTCCTCAAGGCCGCGGCCTGTCTTCTCGGAAAGCTGCTTGATGAATTGCGACGACATCAACCCGCCGAAGCTGATCCGCGATTTGTCAATCTCGCCCTCCGACCGGGTGACGATCCTGACCTCGTGATAGGCCGGCCGCTTGTGAAGGCCGGCCATATGCTCCTGATTCCGCGAAAGCCGGTCCAACGCCTCGGCCAGGATGACATCGCAGATGCGGTCCCGCACCGCCTTGTGCAGCCGCTGAAAGCCGGGCCGCAGATGCGAGGCACCGCTGATCGCTTCGTCCCGCATCTCTTCGACCACCCACCATACATGCGCCTCGAAAAGCTTTCTGCAGACATGGGATTTTTTCTTCATCTGCGACTAGAATCCGCCCCAAGGAAAGGACGGACGATGAAGGGAACGATACGAAGCGATCAGCAGATCATCGGGATCTTGCAGGAATACGAGGCAGGCGCGAAGTGCGCTGATCTGTGCTGCAAGCATGGAATGTCGGAAGGCACTTTTTTAGCCTGGAAGGCGAAGTATTCCGGGATGACAGTGTCCGAGACCAAGCGGTTGAACACGCTGGAATGAGGCGCATAGCGCCGAATGAGAACGCCAAGCTGAAGAAGTTGGTGGCAGAGCAGATGCCCGACATGGCGGCGATGAAGGAACTACTGTCAGAAAAATGGTAACGCCCGCCGAGAAGCGCGAGGCTGTCGCGCATCTGAAAGCCTTGTTTGGGCTGTTGTAACACCGGGCGTGCCAGATTGCTGCGGCAGACCGGAAAATGGTGCGCTACCAGTCGCAATGTGCACTTGAAACGGTGCTGCGGGGCTGGTTGCGAGATCTGGTCAATGAGCGACGCCAATTTGGGTATCGGCGGCTTTTTGTGCTGCGGCGGCGTGAGGGGGAGTTGTCGGGCATCTCGCGGCTCTACCGCGAGGAAGGGTTAACCGTCCGCAAACGCAAAGCGCGCCGTAATGCGCTCGGCACAAGGCCCCCGATCCTGATTGAGGCGTGCGCCAATGCCCACTGGTCCCTCGACTTCGCGCATGACAAGTTCGCCTGCGGGCGGCGATTTAGGGTGCTGAACGTAGTGGACGACGTCACAGGGGAATGCCTGGCCGCGATCCCCGACACATCGATGTCGGGCCGCCGTGTCGCCAGGGAACTGACGACGCTGGTCGAACGGCGAGGCAAGCCCGGGATGATCGTCAGCGATAATGCGACAGAGCTGACCCCCGACGCCATCCTGAAGTGGTGCCCGAGGCCAAGGTTGAATGGCACGACATCGCGCCCGGCAAGGCAATGCAGAACGGCTTCGTAGAATGTTTGAACGGGCAGATACGGGACGAGTTTCTGAACGACGCCCTGTTCCGCAACCCTCACCCATGCCCGCGAACTGATGGCGGCATGGGTCACCGATTACAACACCGCGCGTCCGCATTGCGCGCTTGGCTACAAAAACCCCGCAGGCTTCGCCCTGCACCTGACCAAAACTCTACTGCCCTACCTGCTGCACGCGATGAGGGCTCCGCGCGCCGGGCGATTGCTCAAGCCGCGCCAACCTGCATAAATCCCAACCGAAATCCGGTCTCGACTGGATGAAAGATAAGTGGCAGGTCATTGCGAACCGCCCTCGTTGAAAGACTTTGGTTATAAATGGGCCAAAACGTTGCTAGAGGGTCGGCCTTGGCTCTTACCCCTGGAAATCAGCGGATGTGCGACCGGACATGGAGAGCGCGGACCTGTCGTGCAAATTCCTCGACAGGGCCGTCGACCGGCGTATCGCTGATCACGTCGCGGATGGGCAGCGGGCGAACCCGGAACGCGGGGACGCCCAGGTCGGAAAGCCACGCCGTCATCTGGGCTGCAGAGCTTGCATAGACGATTCGACCAAGCCCCACCCAGCCATGGGCGGCGGCGCACATCGGACAGTGTTCGCCAGAGGTATAGACCGTGGCCTTGGCACGGTCTTGGACGTCCATGTTGTTCGCCGCCCATCGGGCGATGGCGAACTCCGGGTGCTGGGTGTGGTCACCCCCGCCGATGCGGTTGTAGTCCTCGAACAGCACCTCACCCTCGGACGACACAAGCACCGATCCGAAGGGCTCGTTGCCGCGGTCAAGCGCTTCGGATGCCAAGTCGACACAGCGCTGCAGGTGCTTTCGATCCGTGTCATCGATCATGATACGCCTTTCCTTTCAATGGACCTGGTCTGGCTTTCGAATGGCCGGGCGCAGCTCTCCTGTGACGGCCTGAGGGCAAAAGACCGCCGCGGGACCATCACTCCAAGGCCTCGGAGATGGCGTCGAACACGACCAGCGGATCGACCGGTTCGCGTCCGACGGGCTTCGGTTGCGCCATGTGCGTCGCGACAACGACGTTCCGCGTCGGGTTGATGTAGATGTTCTGCCCCTGGATGCCTATCGCGGCAAAGGCACCGTCCGCGATGGACGGTTCGGTCCAGCCCGGCCACCACATGTACCCGTAATCGATCGTCTCGCCGCTTTTCAGCTTCTGCGGTTGGCCGGCGGTCTCCGTCCAGCCGTCCGGCAGGATGGGGCTGCCGTCGATTACCCCTCCCTCCAGGAAGAACTGCCCGAAGCGGGCGAAGTCGCGCAGGGTGGCGGACAGGCCGCTGCCGCCGATCTCGACCCCGTCGGGGCTGTCCAGCCACCAGTTCGCGTCGGCCTCCATCCCATAGGGCTGCCAGATCTTTTCCGCCAGATAGTCAGACAACGGCTTGCCGACAGCGCCGTGGACGACCTCGCCAAGAACCTGCGTCTCGCCGGTGGAGTAGGTGTGGTGGGTTCCGGGTTCGTGGGCGCGGGGCAGGGCGGCCATCACCTCCATCGCAGCGCCGGGGCGCTGTTCGATCTGCGCACGCAGCAGGTCGCGGCGGTCGGACTGGGGGTCGGTATAGGTCTCGTTCCAGTCGACGCCCGACGCCATCAGCAGGATGTCGCGGATGCTGACCCCGTCATAGGCGCTGCCAGCCAGTGCGGGGACGTAGTCGACCACCATGTCGTCCACGCCGCCGATATGGCCATCGACGATCGCCGCGCCGACCAGGGTCGAGGTGATCGACTTGGCCACCGACATCGACATCCAGCGCGTGTCAGGCGTGTTGCCGCGCTGATAGGTCTCGTAGACGACCTTGCCGTCCTTCAGCACGATCATCCCGGTGACATTGTCCAGCGACAGAAAGTCGTAGAGGTCATAGGTTGCGTCATCGACCTGATAGGTCACCATTTCCGGCAGATCGACCAAGGCCTCCGGCAGGTCGCGGGGCGTGTCGCCGGCCGGGATGGCCCGGGTGGGGAACAGCCGGTCGATGTTGCGGAAGGTGCTGACCGCCAGGTCCGGCGTCAGGTGGCCGTCATAGACGTCCTCGACCGTGCCGATCGGTTCGTCCGCATGCGGATAGTCCTGCGCCTGCGCCTGCACCGCGCCGGGCAGGGCCAGGCACAGGCCCCCCAGGGTCAGCAGGAACCGCGTGCGGTGAAGCGGCCTCAGGGTCATGACATCCTCCCATCCGTTTCGATCCATGAAAGGGCAGTTTTGCAGCATGTGCAAGGCTGGTCATGTCCGAAAGAGGGGCCGTCAGGTTGGCCGATTGGCGCTGGAGCGGTTGCGGCGCGTGCTGGCGCGGGGGATCAGCTGAAACCCCAGGTCGACCGCATGGCCGCGGGGCGCATCCTGTCCGGCCAGGCGCGCGCGGATCAGGCGGATCGCCTGAGCGCCCATCGCCCGCCGATCGGTGGCGACCGAGGTGATGGGCGGTTCGGCCGCGGACATCATCTCGTGGTCGTTGAACCCGCAGATGCCAAGGCGGGAGGGCACCGCGATGTTGCGACGACGCGCCTCGAACAGCACGCCAAGCGCCAGATCGTCGTTGTTGCACAGGACCGCATCCGTCTGCGGTAGGCGCGCCATCAGATCCGCGAACAGCCGGCACCCCAGGCTGACCGAGGACGGCTCGGGTGTGGTGACGACGGGATCGTCGCCGCCCAGCCCGGCGGCCTCCAGGCAGGCGCGGAACCCTGCCAGGCGGCGCTGGCTGCGCGGGTCCATCTGAGCACCCAGGAAGGCCGGCGCGCGGTATCCCTGCGCCAGAAGATGCTCGGCGGCGGCCCGCGCCCCGTCGAAATGCGACAGGCCGACGGCCAGGTCGATGGGATCGGGGCCGACCTCCATGATCTGCACGACCGGGCATTCCGCCCCGGCCAGCAGGGCGCGGGCGGCGGGGGATTGATCGTGGCCCGCGACGATCAATCCCGCCGGGCGCTGTGACAGGAACACGCGGATCAGCTGCTCCTCAGTTAGTGGAGAGTAGCGCGTGGTGCCCAGCTGCACGATCAGCGGGCTGCCCTGCAGACCTTCGTCGATGCCGCGCATCACGTCGGCGAACACGTTGTTGCTGACCGACGGGATGATGACACCCACGATATCGGTGCGCCCCGATGCCAGCGCGCGCGCCGCAGGGTTCGGCACATAGCCCAGTTCGCGGATGGCCCGGTCTATCCGGTCGCGGGCCAGCGGCGACACCTTGGACGGGTCCCGCAGCGCGCGCGACACGGTGATAGGGCTGACATCGGCGGCCAGCGCCACATCAGACAGGGTGATCCGCGAGGTTTTGTTCATGACGCGCGAAGATTACGCCATCGCCGCGCAAAGAAAAGGGGCTTGACCGATGACAGCGCTGTCATCCATGATTGCGCTGTCATCGGGAGGAGACATCATGGACGCGCGGCCGATTCTGGTCATGGGCATCTGCGGCACGGGCAAGTCGACCGTGGCCCGTGGCATCGCCGACCGCATCGGCGGTAGCTTCATCGAGGCGGACCTGTATCACGACGAATCCAGCGTGGCGCGCATGCGGGCCGGGCTGCCTTTGACCGACGACATGCGGTGGGGCTGGCTGGACCGTCTGGCGGCGGCGACGCGTGCGACGCCCCATCGCGCCGTTCTGGCCTGCTCGGGGCTCAGCCAGGCGCATCGTGACCGGCTGCGGGCCGGGGCAGGGGCGATGGACATCGTGTTCCTGCACGGCGACCGCGACCTGATCGCGGCGCGCATGGCGGCACGGCGCGACCACTACATGCCCGCCAGCCTGATCGACAGCCAGCTGGCCGCGCTGCAGCCCCCCGATCCCGCCGCCGAAGGCGCGCTGTGGATCGACGTGGCGCTGCCGCCCGACCAGATCATCGACCGCGCGGTCGCGGCCCTGTCCGACCCGCGCCTAGTTTCAACCGGAGGAGAGACACCATGACCAAGATGACCCGTTTCCTGATGTCGGCCAGCGCCGCGATGGCCTTGGCCGCACCCGCCATGGCCCAGGATCACAGCTTCCGTTTCCAGTCGTCCGACCCGTCGGGCAACCCGAACTTCGTCCTCCAGCAGGGCTGGGCCGCGGATGTCGCGGAAAAGTCCGGCGGCCGCATCGCCATCGACCTGCTGCCGGTCGAATCCATCGTCGCCCATAACGAAACCCAGGATGCGATCGCCACGGGCATCCTGGACGGTCACGTGACCGACCTGTCGTATTTCTCGGGACGCGATCCGGCCTTCGGTCTGATGGGCAACCCGGTCGGCGCCTGGTCCGACCCCGAGCAGATGCTGGACTTTGTCGAGAACGGCGGCGGGGCCGAGCTGCTGAACCAGATCATGAACCCCTATGGCCTGCAGTTCATCGGCGCCACCACGCCGGGCCTGGAGGCGCTGGTCAGCGCCGTGCCGCTGGACGGGGTCGATGATCTGGCCGGCGTCAAGATCCGCGCGCCCGAAGGCCTGGTCCAGTCGGTCTTTGCCGCCGCCGGCGCATCGCCGGTGAACCTGCCCGGCTCCGAGGTGTTCACATCGCTGGACAAGAAGGTCATCGACGCGGCCGATTACAGCGTCTTTTCGACCAACCAAGCCCAAGGCTTGAACGAGGTCGCGCCCCATCCGGTCTATCCCGGCTTCCACTCCATGCCCCTGGTCGAGATCTCGATGAACAAGGAGAAATGGGACGCCCTGCCCGAGGACCTGCAGCAGGTGATGACGCAGTCGGTTCGCGATTTCGCCCGCGTCCAGGTCGCAGCCCTGGCCGAGGCCGACGCGGCCGCCGTGGCGGAGGCCGAGGCCGGCGGGACGATCACCGTCCACGACTGGTCCGACGAAGAGCGCACCAAGTTCCGCGGCATCGCGATGGGCGAATGGGAAAAGGTCGCCGGACAGTCGCCCGCGGCGCAGCAGGTCTATGACGCGCTGACCGCGTACCTGACCGAAAAGGGCCTGGTGCAGTAAGCGCCGCAGGATCGGGCGTCCGCGCCCGGTCCCTTCCAGGGAGGAGGACATGATGGACGCATCCGAAGCCATTCCGCGCGAGGAACACGAGGCCGTGCCCCAGTCGGGGCGCCTGGGTCGCGTGATCGACCGTCTGGCGATCATCCCGGCCCTGGGCCTGGTGGTCGCCATGCTGATCCTGATCCAGGAGGTCGTGCTGCGTTACGTGTTCGGCCGCCCGACGAACTGGGCGCACGAGACGACGGTGTTCCTGTGCGCGATCTCGTTCGTCTACGGGGGCTTGCTGTGCACCGCGCGCGACCGGCACATCCGGGTCGTCCTGGTCTATGACCTGCTGCCGCCCGCCGCGCGGCGGGTGGCCGACATCCTCATCTCGGCGATCTGCGGCCTGTCCTCGGGCGCCTTCGCCTGGGCGGCCTGGCAGATGGTCAAGCGGTCCGCCTGGCGCCCCGACGGCAGCTTTCACCTCGAGACCTCGGGCTCGGCCTGGAACCCGGCCTATCCGGGCGTGCTCAAGGTGCTGCTGATGGTGGCGCTGGCGATCATGGCCCTGCAATTCGCCATCCTGACCGTCAACTATGCCCGCGGGCACAAGGGAGCCCGCTGATGGAGATCTTCGGTTCGCTGCAATCCCTGGGGATCGAGGCCGGGACGGGCCTTCTGTTCGCGCTGCTGCTGCTTTTGCTGCTGACGGGCATCCCGCTGGCCTTCGTCACGCTGCTGGTCACGCTGATCTTCGCGCTCGGGTGGTTCGGTCCGAACGTCGTGCCGCTGATCACCAGCCGCGTCTATACCTTCGTGTCCAGCTTCGTCTTCGTGTCGGTGCCGATGTTCGTGCTGATGGCCGCGATCCTGGACCGCAGCGGCATCGCCCGCGACCTGTTCGAGGCGATGCGCCTGGTCGGCGGCCGCATCCGCGGCGGCGTGGCGGTCCAGACGATCTTCGTGGCCGTCATCCTGGCCGCCATGTCCGGCATCATCGGCGGAGAGGTCGTGCTGCTGGGCCTAATCGCGCTGCCCCAGATGCTGGCCCAGGGCTATGACCGCAAGCTGGCCATCGGCGTCGTCTGCGCGGGCGGCAGCCTGGGGACCATGGTGCCGCCTTCGATCGTGCTGATCATCTATGGCCTGACCGCGAACGTCTCGATCGGCGACCTATTCACGGCCGCCTTCGTGCCGGGCTTCATGCTGGCGCTGCTCTATGTGGCCTATGTGCTGATCCGTGCCTGGCTGACGCCGGGCGACGTGCCCCCGGCCGTCACCGCCCGCGTCCCGCGGGACGAAAAGCTGCGCCTGCTCAAGGGCCTGTTCCTGCCGATCCTGGTCGTGATCATGGTGCTGGGCTCCATCTATGGCGGCATCGCATCCGTGACCGAGGCCAGCGCCGTGGGCGTGGCGGGCGTGCTGATCTCGACCGTGATCCGCGGCGAATTCACCTGGGGCCTGCTGCGCGGCGCGGCCATGCAGACGCTGCAGACGGTCGGCATGATCGTCTGGATCGGCATCGGTGCATCTGCCCTGGTGGGCGTCTTCAACCTGATGGGCGGCATCAACTTCGTGTCGGAACTGATCACCGGCATCAGCGACAACCCGACGATCATCATCCTGTTCATGATGGCGATCCTGTTCGTGCTGGGTATGTTCCTGGACTGGGTCGGCATCGCGCTGCTGACCATGCCGATCTTCGTGCCGATCATCGTCAGCCTGGGATACGACCCCGTCTGGTTCGGGGTGCTGTTCGCGATGAACATGCAGGTCAGCTTCCTGTCGCCGCCCTTCGGGCCCGCCGCCTTCTACCTGAAGTCAGTGACCCCGCCGGACATCTCGCTGGGAGAAATCTTCCGCGCCCTGCTGCCCTTCATCGGGCTGCAGATCCTGGCGGTGGGCCTGCTGATCCTGTTCCCGGCCCTGGCGATCTACTGATCGCCTGCCGTGGATCGGGGGGCATGCCGGATGCGGCGTGCCCCCTTTTCGTTCGGGGACAGGAATGTTGCACCGGCAAGCGGATTGACGGATGATCCGGGTCCGTCACCCAAAGCTGACCCACCATGCACGACCCCGAACCCGTCCCCCGTCCGGACCTGTTCACGAACAAGGACCATGACGCCTGGCTGGAGCAGTTCCTGTTCCTGCGATACACCCTGCACATGCCGGCCGAACGCATCGCCCAGATCGACTATGGCCTTGACCCTGACCATCCCGAAGCCCCGATCGCCGGCCTGTTCTGGGGCAGCCAGATCGAGCGGGACTATCCCCGGCTGGACCTTCGCCACCTGTGGCGAAAGAGGCCCGGCCAGGTTTGAAGCCCTGCGGTGTCAGGCGCTGGATCGCCCGGTGGTCTGACGCCCTATATCCGACCCCCCATCAATGCCTGGCAGGAAGGACTGCGACCAACTCCTTCCTCCGCAGGGCGCCAGCGCGTTCGACCAGCGGCGCACCGGTCGCCGGGATCAGGCTGGCATAAGCGGCGGGTGTCACAGGTGCGTCGGCCGTGGTGGCCGGGTCGGCTGCGGGCTGCTTGCCGCGGCAGTTGACTTTGTCCCCACCCGGCGGCATTTCCGTCCGTGATGGTTCCCGTGCCGGCCAAGGCCCCGGCAGGGTGAAAAGGGAACGTGGTGAGGTGTAGCCATCAGGCGCCGAATCCGCGACTGCCCCCGCAACTGTAAGCGGTAGCCGACCCTATGATGCCACTGGCGCCCCCTGCGCCGGGAAGGCGGGGAAGGCCGCGACCCGCAAGTCAGGAGACCTGCCATCATGACCTGAACCAACCCGGGCGGGGTGCCCCGGAGAAAGACCGCATGCGCCGATCCACGGCCTTCATCCGACGCGACCGCGAAGGTGGGTGGGACCCCGGTGACGCCGCTGCGCCTTTTTCAGCCCCGTCCTTCGTTTCATGAAGGACGACCATGACGACCAGAATCTTCCTGACGACCGCGGTGGCGCTGGGCCTGGGCCAGGCGGCCCTTGCCGCGCCGACCGACTATCCGCTGGTGATCGACAATTGCGGGCACCAAGTGACCATCCCCGCGCGTCCCGACAACGTCGTGTCGATCGGCCAGTCCACGACCGAGATCCTGTATGCGCTGGGCCAGGCGGACCGGATGGCCGGGACCGCGCTGTGGTTCACCCCGGTGCTGCCCGCCTTTGCAGAGGATGATGCCAGGGTTGACCGCATCAGCGACGACACGCCCAGCTTTGAATCGGTGGTGAACCGGCGCCCCGGCTTCGTGCCGACGATGTTCGCCTGGATGATCGGGGATCAGGGGGCGGTCGGCACGCGCCGGCAGTTCGCCGATCTGGGCATTCCGGCCTATGTCATGCCCACGGACTGCCAAGGCAAGGACAACAGCGTGGGCGCCGACGGCACCCGCCTTGCGCCCTTCGACATCGCGACGCTGTGGGACGGCATCGACCAGATCGCGCGCGTCATGGACGCGCAGGACGCGGGCCAGGCGCTGATCGCCGACCTGCAGGCCCGAGAGGTGGCGGTCGTGGAGCGCGCGCGGGCGATGGACCTGCCGGATGCGTCCGCGGCGGTCTGGTTCTCCTCAGCCGATCTGGCGCTGGACCCCTACATGGCGGGCGGGATGGGCGTCCCGGCCTGGATGATGGACCGCCTTGGCCTGCGCAACGTCGTGACCTCGGACGAGGAATGGCCCGCCGTAGGGTGGGAGACGATCGCCCGTGCCGACCCCTCGGTGCTGGTGATCGCGCGCATGGACCGCCGCCGCTTTCCTGCCGACGATGTCGAGGCAAAGCTGCGCTTTCTGAAAACGGACCCGGTCACGCGCCGGATGACCGCCGTGCGCCGGGATCGCATCGTCATCCTGGACGCCGAGGCGCTGCATCCCGGCATTCGCATGATCGACGGGCTGGAGGCCTTGGCGGCGGGCATGGACGGGCTGTCCGAATGACCGCCGATGTCGGGGTGCCGACCGTCCGCCGCCCCTTGGCCCCGGTCTGGCTGTGGGTGTCGCTGCTGATCGTGGCGGCCCCCCTGGCCGGCACCGCCCTGGGGGAAACGCCGATCCCCCTCTCGACCGTCTGGCAGGCGCTGGCCAACCAGATGCTGGGTGCGGGCTATCCGCTGGACCCGATCGATCAGGGTATCGTCTGGGCTTACCGCCTGCCGCGCGCGCTGGTGGCAGGGGCCTGCGGAGCGGGGCTGGCGATCTCGGGGCTGGTCCTGCAGACGCTGTTGCGCAACGCACTGGCCGACCCCTATCTGCTGGGCATCTCGGCGGGGGCGTCTACGGGGGCCGTGACGGTCGCGGTGGCGGGGATCGGCGCGGGGTTCGTGCCGATGTCGGCGGGCGCGCTGCTGGGCGCGATCGCGGCCTTTGCGTTGGTGGTGGGGTTGGCGCGCCTGTCGGGTGGTGGTCCGGGCGCGCGGGGTGCCGCGCAGATCGTGCTGGCAGGCATCGCCGGGTCGCAGCTGTTCAACGCCCTGACCAGCTTCATCATCGCGCGGTCGGCCAGTGCGGAACAGGCGCGCGGCATCATGTTCTGGCTGCTGGGCAACCTGTCGGGCGTCCGGTGGGACGATGTCGGCCTGTCGCTGGCCGCCGCCGTGACCGTCCTTGGCGCGGCCGCATGGCACATCCGCGCGCTGGACGCCTTTGCCTTCGGCACGGAATCGGCGGCGTCCCTGGGCGTGCCGGTCCGGCGCGTTCAGGCCGTGCTGATCCTGGCGACCGCCATGGCCACGGCGGTCATGGTGTCGGTCACCGGTGCGATCGGCTTTGTCGGGCTGGTCGTCCCGCATGCGGCACGGTTCCTGGTGGGCACGCGCCACGCGCGGCTGGTGCCCGTGTCGGCGCTGATCGGCATGGTCTTCCTGATCGCCGCGGACGTGATCGCGCGGATGCTGGTACCCGGCCAGACCCTGCCCATCGGCGTCGTGACCGCGCTGGTCGGCGCGCCGGCCTTTGCGGCGATTCTGATCCGCGGGCGGTCCGCGTCATGATGCTGATCGCGCGTGATCTGACCCGCCGCCTGCGCGGACGCGCCCTGGTGGCCGGCGTCACCCTGGACATCCGCCCCGCAGAGATGCTGGGCCTGATCGGCCCGAACGGGTCGGGCAAGTCCACGCTGCTGCGGATGCTGGCCGGGTTGGTCCGCCCCGACGGCGGCCAGGTCGCGCTGGACGGCCGGCCGCTGCGCACCATGCCTGCGCGCCAGGTCGCCCGCCACATCGCCCTGGTCGCCCAAAGCGCCGAGACGTCGGACCGCATCACGGTCCGCGATGCCGTGGCCTTGGGGCGCACGCCCTGGCTGGACGCCCTGCGGCCCTGGTCCCCGGCGGACGAGGCGCATGTGACGCAGGCGCTGGCGCGGGTCGACCTGGCACATCTGGCGGGGCGCGACTGGTCGACTCTGTCGGGGGGCGAACGCCAGCGCGCCCATATCGCCCGTGCGCTGGCGCAGGCGCCGCGGATCCTGCTGCTGGACGAGCCGACGAACCACCTGGACATCCGTCATCAGCTGGCGATCCTGGATCTGGTGGGCGGCCTGGGCCTGACCACGGTGATCGCCCTGCATGACCTGAACCAGGCGATGCGCTGCGACAGGCTGGCGGTGATGCAGGCCGGTCGGTTGGTGGCCCTGGGCCCGCCAGACCGTATCCTGACCGCGGACCTTCTGGCGCGCGTCTTTCAGGTGCGGGCAAGCACGCTGACCGATCCGCAGGACGGCAGCCGCGTGATGCGGTTTCATCCGGTCGTCTGATGCCATGAGAGGGATTGGAGCGGGTGACGGGAATCGAACCCGTGTCTCTAGCTTGGAAGGCTAGGGTCTTACCATTACACAACACCCGCGCGGGGATCGGTATAGTCCGCCCGCGCGGCAGGTTCAAGCGGTCGCGTCACCGTCGTTGCGCAAAGAACCGCCGCAGCAGGTCGCGTGATTCCGGCGCGGCCAGGCCGTCATAAACCTCCGGGCGATGATGGCACTGCGCGTGCCGGAACACCTGCGCGCCATGGGCGACGCCCCCCATGCGCGGGTCCGACGCCCCGTAATACAGCCGGGCGATCCGCGCGGCCGAGATGGCCGCCGCGCACATCGGGCAGGGCTCCAGCGTGACCCACAGCTCGTGACCGGGCAGGCGTTCGGACCCCAGGGCCGCGCAGGCGGCACGGATCGCCAGGATCTCGGCATGGGCGGTCGGGTCGGACAGTTCGCGCGTGCGGTTGCCCGCGGCGGCCACCACGCGGCCCTGCGGGTCGGTCACGACGGCGCCCACCGGCACCTCTCCGCGCAGGGCGGCGTCGCGGGCTTGGGACAGGGCAAGCGCCATATGGGTGGTGAAGGGGACCATGACCGTCTTGTCGCAATCCCCCGCGCGGCGCGCAAGCCGGGGAAAGAAACGCTTCCCACACGGCCCTCTTGGGCGTATGCACCCCTCTTTGCCCCGCAGCGATGCGAAGGAGACGCGCATGACCGACGATCAGATTCCCGACCGCAAGGCCCCCCAGGTCGCCCCCCGCACCGAAGCCGACCGCATCGCCAAGGTGATGGCGCGCGCCGGTGTCGCCAGCAGGCGCGAGGCCGAGCGGATGATCATTGAGGGCCGCGTCAGCGTAAACGGCAAGAAGATCGACAGTCCCGCCCTGGACGTTCTGCCCACCGACCGGATCACCGTCGACGGCAAGAAGCTGGAGGAGCCGCAGGAGACGCGGCTGTGGCTGTACTACAAGCCCCTGGGCCTAATCACGTCGGAAAACGACGAGCTGGGCCGCCAGACCGTGTTCGACGCGCTGCCGCGCGACATGCCTCGGGTGATGACCGTGGGGCGTCTTGACCTGAACTCCGAGGGCCTGCTGCTGCTGACGAACGACGGAGAGCTGAAGCGACGGCTGGAGCTGCCGGCGACGGGCTGGCTGCGCCGGTACCGGGTGCGAGTGAACGGCACGCCCTCGGACATGACCTTCGACCCGCTGCGCCGCGGCGTCACCATCGAGGGAGAGGACTTCGCCCCCATGGAGATCAAGCTGGACAGCCAGCAGGGTGCGAACGCTTGGATCAGCGTGGGCATCCGCGAGGGCAAGAACCGCGAGATCCGCCGCGCGATGGCCCATGTCGGCCTGCAGGTGAACCGCCTGATCCGCATCGGCTATGGTCCGTTCAAGCTGACCGGCATGGACAAGAACCAGGTGACCGAGGTCAAGCGCAAGGTCCTGCGTGACCAGCTGGGCGGCCTGCTGACCGGAGAGGTCGAGGACAAGCCGCGCGAGATGCGCCCCCGCGGGGCTGCCGGCGAACGCGCCGCCCGGTCCGAGGGGGGCGATGCCGGCCCGCGCCGCTTCGGCCCCAAGCCGGGCTTTGACGGCAAGCCCGCCGGCCGCGGCTTCGGCGACCGTCCGCGCGACGGTCAGTCCGACCGCCCGGCCCGCAGCTGGGGTGCCAAGCCCGCGGGCACCGACGGCGCACGCCCGCGCTTTGGCGCCCGCGACGATTCGGCTGGCGGTTTCGGCGACCGCCCCCGGCCCGCAGGCGACAAGCCGCGCTGGAAGAAATCCGGCCCCGGCGAAGGGGGCGGCCGCATGTCCGGTCAGGGCGACGATGCCCGCCCCGCGCGCTTTGCCGGCAAGCCCGGAGAGGCGCGCAAGCCCTTTGGCGGCCCGCGCGGCGAGGGTGGCGAAGGCCGCAAGCCGTTCGGTGGTCCGCGCCCTGAGGGGAAGCCCTTCGGCAAGCCCCGCGCCGATGG
>NZ_VDDC01000050.1:0-15920 GCF_006239215.1 Paracoccus haeundaensis | reverse complement strand
ACCGCTGCTCTGCGGACAACGGCGCATGCGTGAAACCGCTTGACTGAAACGACCCCGTTACCGAAGTCCTGACCCTAGGTAGGCTTAGCCTGCCGTGCCATCTGCCCTAATAGCCAACGCGGATCAGAGCAAACGGACAAACCATGCCGCCGCACCGTGCAGACGCGGCGATCAGGACCGATCGCCGCCAAACTCTGAGAACGCGTTGCGGACGCGTTCCGCCTCAGCCTCGTCGTCTACGCTCACCGAGACCTTGATCCGGTCGTTAAGCGCCGCGTCCACGCGTTCAGAAGGAGTGGGAGAGTCGGAGGCATTGTCTCCTCCGGACGTGTCCTCTCCCGCGCTGTTCAACGTGCCATCGGCAACAACCTCGATGGCCTTTCGGTTCAAGCCAAACTCCTGCACCAACCGCTCGATGCTCATTTCCGCTTCGCGCCGTGTTTCGAACGTCGCCTCTAGAAGTGCCATATTTGCCTCGTTGTGATGGGGTCAGGGTACTGATTTCTCGCTTGTCATAGCAAGACACAACGTGCCGGGCTGGCTCATGGGTCCAGTGTTTCATTCAGGCGAACTTGGGGACCCTGCGTTGGAAGGGGGAAAGGGGATCAGTCGGGGGCAGTGGGACGGTTGAGCCGCTCCAAGATATGACCGCCGGCCCTGAACCGCAGAACCTGCTTGCGCGCCACGGAAATAACCTCACCGGTCCTGGGATTACGCCCCGTCCGAGCCTCGCGGACCTTGCAGGTAAAATTGCCGAACTTCCGCAACTCGATCCTGTGGCCTTGCGCCAGACCGGTAGTGATCGCGTTCAGGATTGTATCGAGAGCTGGTTCCACCGCGTGCCGGGGCAAATGCGGGTGTGCCTGGAGCAACTTCTCCAGCAGTTCAGAACGGACCATTGGGCCTCTTCCTTCGTCTCACTAGGGCATGCACAGGCCTCTTTGACGCTTCGGCCCGCTGTTCCAACTGTCAGCATCCCTTCTAGGTCCAGACAGTTTTCCTAGCGTTTGTTTGCTGACGGTTTGGGACAGCATTCCAGGCCTAATAATTCAACACTAATGTAATATAAGAATATCATTTAGTGCTGCGGTAATTTTTTAAAATATCATATGATACAGTAAGCCAATCACCACTTGATTAATAAGTATAACACATAAATATTTCGGGCATCGTATTTTTACGCAAACAGTTCAGTTTGCATAAATAAAAATGTTCATACGCAATAATAAACGCTATTTTCATTTTTAGCTCCTAAACCGGAGGCACACATTGGTGCGTCCTGGCGATCGCCTTACGGCTTCCCTCCAATGTCTTCACAGGCAGAAAAGACCGCATTCCAACTTCTCAATACCATCGGCTCCAGGCCGATGTCTGTTCGTCGCTGCTGCCCTGGAGGGGTGCAACATCTGTCCGTCCGCTTATCATAGGTCATAAGCACCATCATGCTGAAGAACATCAAGATTTCCCGCCAGATCGCGGCGGGGTTTGCACTGATCCTGATCCTCCTGGTTCTCCTCGCCGGATTTACCGAACATCAGATCACACGCGCAAATGCTGCACATGGGCAGACCGCGGTGGCGGAACGGGAAGCCCAGCTCGCAGTGGAAATCGCGAAAGGGGTGTCCGATGCAGATCGCACGATCCTGCGGTTTCTTGGTGCACCAGACGACACGAAGGCAGCAGCCATCGTGACCGCGATGAACCATGTCCGTGGTCTTGCAGACCGGGCCCAGAGTGAGGGCATCGCCCAGGGCCAAACGCTTGTCGCGCTGAAGGACCGTCATATCGAGGAGGCTCAGGCATTCTCGCAAGCGTATCTTGCCCGGGATGTTCAGATGCGTCGCATCGTCGAGCTAAGTACCTTGGCGCGAGAGGGAATGGATAACCTGCAAACAGAGTTGCAGGCCGCAGGGGACGTGCAGCGCGCGCTTCTCGTGGCAAATGCCAACAAGACGCTCCTTCGAATGCGTCTGCGTCTTGTTGCAGCACTTCCAACCGCGGGGTCTGATGCTTTTGCCGAAGCCTCCGACCTGTACTCCAACCTGCAGGATCAGCTCTCCCGCGCAGGACTTCCGCTTGCGGACCCGCGTATTCGGGCCGGTTTGAATGATGTGAACGCGATCACCCAAGATCTTTGGAGCGAGGCAGTTGCCGTCGATCGTGGTATGGGTGATCTTCAGAACGGTCTTCTCACCGTGCGTGCAACGGCAGACGAGGTCCTGGCCGTGACTTCGGAAATCCAGGATGCAGCCGAGACCACGGCAGCCTCGAGCGCACAAGCTGCCAAGAAAATTTCCTCGATGACGGTGCTTTCGGTGTTTGTGGGTGTCGGTCTGACCGTTCTTATGGGCGGTGCGATTGCCATCGTACTTTCCCGCAGCCTGTCGCGTGGCCTGACCCGAACCTTGGATCAGACGAACCGCCTTGCCGACGGAGATCTCTCATTCGACATCACAGGCGATGAGGGCCGAAACGAGCTGGCCGCGCTGGCTCGATCCCTCAATGTGTTCCGTCAGAATGCCATCGAACGTCGTGATCTGGAGGCGGAAACCCGCCGCCTTGAAGCAGAGGAAATGGCGCGGCGGGAGGTTCAGGCGCGCCAGCAGGCCAGGGTTGTCGACGACATCGGCGCTGGATTGTCGCGCCTGGCGACCGGTGATCTGACCCAGGAGATTGCCAGCCCTGCCCATGACCCATTCCCGGCCGATTACGAGGCGCTGCGCAAAGCCTATAACGAGGTTGTCAGCGGTCTGAGCCGGACGGTTGTGTCCATTTCGCAGGTGGCGGATCAGGTTCGCAGTGGCGCCGACGAGATCACCTCAGCAGCACAGGACCTTGCCAGTCGTGCAGAAACGCAGGCTGCCGCGCTGGAACAGTCTGCAGCGGCTCTGACGGAAATGAACGCAAGCGTCCGTTCGACGGCAGAGCGGGCAGGCCATGCTGAAACATCCGGGCGTCAGAACCGCGAGATCACTGAGGCTAGCTCGATTGTGGTGCGCGATGCCGTGGAGGCCATGGGAGGGATCAAGCAATACTCCGACCAAATCACCCGGATCATCGACGTGATCGAGGACATCGGGTTTCAGACGAACCTTCTGGCCCTCAATGCGGGGGTAGAGGCCGCCCGTGCCGGTGAAGCAGGGCGTGGGTTCGCCGTCGTGGCCTCGGAAGTCAGGAGCCTCGCGCAGCGCGCGTCGGAGTCTGCGCGTGACATCAAGACGCTTATTTCGGAGAGCGCCGCGCAAGTGCAGCTCGGCTCGGACCTGGTGGGGGGCATGGGCAAGAGCCTCGACACGATCCAGCGCCAGGCGCAGGATGTTTCCGCGCAGATTTCGGGCATTGCTGTCGCTGCAAGTGATCAGGCGGTTGGGCTGGCCGAGATCAATTCCGGTATCAATCAGCTGGATACCGTAACCCAACAGAACGCGGCCGTGGCGGAGGAATCAAATGCCGCTGCAGTAGCGCTACAGCAGCGCGCCGATGAGATGACGCGGGAAGTATCACGTTTCAGGGTGAATGCAGTGTCGGCTCCGACTTCTGTCCGCCCTTCAAGCCGTCCGGCAAGTCCTGCTCGGAGCAATCTCAGGCTATTGGGAGGTCGCAGCGGTGAGATTACTGAATTCTGATGGTCGATCTTCCCACACCTACCTTCTGGCGGGTGTGGGTGGCGAAGGTAGCGCCGTCCCGCACAGCCGACCCTTGGAAGCTACAGGCCAGCGGCAGCTCTGCGGGGGACCAAGCTGCCGTTCGCCGCGCCTGCAGCCTCACCGTCGAGAAAGGCCGGGTGCGCGTGCCGCGTTTGCATTCGTTGCGGCAGTCACGACTCTCTATGTTGGCTCTTTATGGCGATTTCCTTTCTCACACCCTACTCCTTGAGATGGTCGATCAACGCGCGCAGCATCGCGGGGACCTGTCGCCGGCTCGGGTGGAACAGGAAGGCGCCGGGATAGGGTTGGCACCATTCGTCCAGCACCCGCTCCAGCCGTCCGGTGGCAAGGTCCTCGGCCACGTCGTCCTGTTCGGTCCAGCCGGCCCCGCAGCCCGCCCGCACCGCGGCAAGCGCCAAGTCCGCCGAATTGCAGGCCAGCGGGCCGCGAACCTGAATGCGCAGCTCCTTGCCGTCCTTCTCGAAATCCCACGGCAACAACGATCCGTTGCCGAGGTTGCGGTAGCTGATGCAGGGATGGGCGAGCAAATCACGCGGATGGCGGGGGCGGCCGTGGGTGTTCCAGTAATCCGGTGTCGCAACGACAGCCATGCGCAGCGACGGGCCGATCCGCACGGCGATCATGTCACGTTCGACGCTCTCACTGAACCGGATGCCCGCATCGAAGCCCAGAGACACCAGATCACGCAGTCCGTCATCGACATTCACCTCGACCGTAACGCCCGGATGGCTGCTGAGAAAGCCGGGCAGCTTGCGCGAGAGCAGCGTCGAGGCCAGCCAGTGGAAGGTCGTCAGCCGCACCGTCCCTGCAGGCGAGGCACGCCATTCGGCCAACGTTGCGAGACCTGCATCGATCTCGGCCAGCGCCGGAGCGAGGCGGTCCAGCAGCGCCGCGCCGGCCTCGGTTGGGGCGACCGAGCGGGTGGTCCGCGCCAGGAGTCGCAGGTCGAGCCGTTCCTCCAGCGCGCGCATCGCGTGGCTGAGGGCCGAGGGCGACACGCCAAGCTCCGCGGCCGCCGCAGTGAAGCTGCGCGTCCGGGCGATGACCGCGAAGGCCGCCAGATCGTTGAGGTTCTGCCGCATCATCTGTGAAGAATACTCACAGGCTCATGCCGCGGAAAGCGGCTAATGCGGCGCGCCGCGCGGCTCTACGGTCACGGCATCACCGCACCGAGGAGCATGATGCATGCAAATGACAGATTACCGCAGCTTTGGCCAATCGGGGCTGATCGTCAGCCCGCTTTCGCTTGGCACCATGACCTTCGGGGCCGGCCGGTGGGGGAGCGATCTTGCCGAGGCGCGGGGCATCTTCGACGCCTATGTGGCCGCCGGCGGCAACATCATCGACACGGCCGATGTCTATAGCGGCGGTGAAAGCGAGCGGATGCTGGGCCTAATCGTGAGGGACAGCGGGCTGCGCGACCGGCTGGTGCTGTCCACCAAGTCCGGCTTCGCCCGATCGCAAGGCCATCCGCTGCATGGCGGAAACGGCGCGATCAACATCCGTCTCGGGATCGAGGGCTCGCTGCGCCGGCTCGGGACCGACCGGATCGACCTCTACTGGGTGCATGTCTGGGACCGAACGACCCCGCCGGAAGAGGTGTTGCGGACGCTGGCCGCTGCAGTGGCGCGCGGCGAGATCCTCTATTACGGCTTCTCGAACACGCCTGCCTGGTATGTCGCCAAGATCGCCACGCTGGCCGCGGCGCATGGTCTGCCGGGGCCGATCGGGCTGCAGAACGCTTGGTCGCTAATCGATCGCGGGGTTGAGCTGGACCTAGCACCAATGGCTGCGCATTTCGGCCTTGGGATCATGCCCTGGAGCCCGCTGGCTGGCGGCCTGCTGACCGGAAAATATGGCCGCGAGATGCTGGCCGAGGCCGGACGCGCCTCGGCGGTGCCGGACCGCGCCATGGATGTCGAAGCGGGCAAGAGCGACCGGCTGAGCGGCGACAACCCCTATGGCGGCATGCTGTTCACCGAGCGCAACTTCAAGGTCGTGGACACCCTGCGCGATGTGGCGGCCGAACTGGACGTTCCGATGGCGCAGGCGGCCCTGGCCTGGGTCCTGTCGCGGCCGGGCGTCAGCACGCTGCTGATGGGCGCCAGCCGGCCAGAACAGGTCACGGCCAATATCAAGGCGTTGGATATCAAGTTGTCGCCGGAACAGAAGGCCCGACTGCACAAGGCCAGCGCTCTGCCGGCGCTGAACCCCTACTTTATCTTCCGATTGCCGCGCAAGGTGATCTTCGGCGGGCAGTCCGTGCAGCCGTGGAAGGAGGCAGCCACCAGCCACGGAGCCTAGGCCGTTTCTCACGCGGCGGAGGCAGCATGTAGATATTACTGCACCTTGTACCACCGTCCAACTTCGGCAAACCGCACTGCAGCCTCCACAATAGATAACTGTCAGCTTTAGGCCGAACGTTTTCTCATGCACAGGCATTCGCTGCAGCCACCGCGACCGTCGGTGATGGGCTCTTAGCGTCGGTCGGCTGCATGGCAATAGGGGGCTGCTATCAAACGCGCGGAGTAGGCTGTCTGCAACGCAGAAAGACAGGCTTTAGTGAGGTGTTATAATACCTATTAGTCTTGATTACGACTTATTTTGCTTTGTCATAGCGCAGTTTCGCATCAGACAGTTGAGCCAAAGCAGCTATTAGCTCACGCCGTAGTGAGAGCAACTGGAGTTGGTTCTGCGCGATCGCCTTTTCGCACATCTCCACCTGCGCATGCGCGTCTGATAGCGCAGAGGCGAGCCTCTCACGGCGGACATGGTCTAGGTTCACTGTCATGTTGGCCAAACTTGGCAGCCTGAACTGACGTGTTCATACCATCTCTCCTGGCCAAACCGCAAACATTCCTGCTCGCAGACAAACTTGCTGGGCAGCCAAGAGAGACACCTGCCCGAAAGGGAGAGCCTGCGTCACTTTTCTAGTCATGACTGCGTTGATGCTACTCAATGCAAAAAAAGGTTTTCTTTAAACTTCGATTAAGGTCTCAGCTGTCTCATCGATACGATATTTCCCTGCATCGATGCGGGTTACAGATTGGCCTGTGTCGCTAACCCGGTATCGGGCGCCTTGATCGCCAACAGTTGTAGACCCATCAGCGTCTGCATCCTGCACGTTTTCTTCTGCCTCGTTATCCTGCACGCAGTCAATCATCACCAGCTCGTTACGTTCGTTACGGGTCGATATGGTCAGTGCCTTTGGCATGAGGATTTCCTTTCGCCGCGTGTTTCACCAGCAAAGCATAGCAATTTGATTTCCGCAAATTGCTGGTATCCGCCATCGGTCTTCTAGACTGGATGGGACGGCCTCCTTAGCTGCGGGGATCACCAATAAGGTTATTACGCTTTGTAGACAGCGTCCGAGATCTATGCCGCGCAACAGACATCTGCATGCATGAGCGTCACTTAAATGAGCAAGCCTGCTGCGAGCCCAACCGTCAGTCCAAACGCGCCTCCAAGCGTCACGCCGCGAAAGAATAAGCAGCAGGGACACGACGTGTGGAAGTAATTGGTAACGCGTGAGGTCCAGTGCTCCGGTGTATCGCACCAGGATGGTACACAAGCGCGGCTACCCCATGCCATCGAGTTGGAGAGCCAGTTGTCCTCCCAGTCACCGGTCCCACCATCAAGATCATCGGCTTTGGGCTCTGGCGAATTATCAGGTGTTTCCGGCCGGAACCGGAATGGATTGATACCCATCAGTTACCTCATGAAGAACGCAGGGGATCGCCAACGACGTGGGCCTGTCACGATTATGAACGCCAGGCAGCGCCTACAGTTCAGATACTTGCCGTATGAGTTCGTGTCAGACGTAACTTGCACGGGGCATCTTACGCATATGCGACGCCAATGCGGAGGCCGCAGCATGATGTACCCTACCGTTGATTGACGTGAAAACGCGACGGGTGTTGCCATTGATCTACCTATGCGCGAATATCGCGGCCTTAACCGGTGTGTTCCGACGTGCCGTGGAACGGAGACTAGGCATGATCCAGGCAACCCAAAATTCACGCATTCACACGCTGCGCATCAGCGAACACCAGTCCATCCAAGGGACCCGTGAGCAGCTTATTGATCGGCTTGTCAGTGGTCTGCTGAAAGGCTGTGATCAGGTTGCAGCGTGGGTGGACGCAAGATTGGATGCCCAGAAAGGCGTGCGGGCTTAAGTCGGGCGGTCATACTCTGACACAGTGCCTCCGATAAGGTCGGGCCAAGCGGAACCTGTCCTTCGTGGATGCGGGTATGACACCTGGGCAGGCCGAGGCACCCGTCCGGATCTGGCAGGCTGGCGCGATCAGCTACCAGATCCTTTATGAATTTACAGCGCGGAGAATTTGCCAGCGTAGAGCGAACGGCTGACGACGAGACGAAGCTGTCAAACCTCGAGAGCAGATCAGGATGATGTGGCCGTGCTCTAAAACTTGACCTCGACGGAGGCAGCGCTTCGGTGTGAGGGGCCATGGTAGACAGCTTCGATGTTGTTTCCTGCAGGATCGATCAGGAAGGCTGCATAGTAGCCGGGATGATAGGGTCTGTGTCCCGGAGCACCGTTGTCGGTTCCTCCCGCGGCCAAGCCGGCCCTGTAGAAAGCTTCGACGGTGTCGGTGCTATCCGCATGGAATGCCAGGTGATGTCGTCCGGTCAGCTGACCTAACGCGGCGTGACTGTCTTTCGATGATACGAACAGCTCGTCGGCCCAGAAGTGGTCGTCCGCGATGTCGCCCATCGGGATGTTCAGGGCACCGAGTACGGCTTGGTAGAACTTGAGGCACTTCGGCAGATCCTCAACGATCAGATGAAGATGATCGATCAGGCGCCCGCGATGCAGCTGGTCCGTTTCCATGGCTTGGTCCTTTTTTACCCATGACCGAGAGCATGAGGGTCCAACCTTACCCGATCAATCGGAGAATCCCCGCAGCTGGCACCTAGGACGCCGGCGGCAAATTCATGCCTGCGAGGCAGGCTTCAGTACAAGGAGTGAGCCATTAGCTCTGAAGATCGAGAAGTTACAGCTGTAGAAGCCGCACAATAAAAAAGGGCGGCCGAAAGGCTGCCTCTTCTGCATTCTTCTAGACGTTTACTTGATCAATAGATCATCAATGCTGCCACCGGCATCCAAGTGACCCTTCACCCAACGGGGCTGACGCCCGCGGCCTGTCCAGGTTTCAGACATGTTATCAGGATTGGCATATTTAGGCGCAACGGTTGTCTTCGCTGCCTTTCCGCCACCAAGCAGCTCCTTGAGCGAGAAGCCATGTTCCTCTGCCACTTGCTGTGCGGCAGCCATGGCCTGTTCTTTTTTCTTTGCTTCATAACTGTCGATCTGGCGACCGACAGCCTTATGAAGATCGCGAAGCTCTTTCAGCGACATATTCTCAAGATCGATTTTCATCCGTGTTCCTTTACATAAACAAGGGCAACCATACGCTGCCCTTAAGTTCTTCGCTTAGCTATTATCATTTTCTCAAGATGCGAGCTTTGTCATGCATTCTATTAATAGAATCTGCAACTCCTGTTGTCGCTTGACAAACAGATGGGTGGGCGGAAAAGGCTTGCCCGGCTCGACCTAATGCATTCTCTCCGCGCAGCGTCTGCCCTGGCGTCTTGGCAAGAGCCACACCATTTGATGCGGCACTTGTGCTATACCCATATGCGCTTTTTCCGGTGCTCACGATGGTCCTAGAACCGCCCATGAACCTCTGTGAAGCAGCAACAACACCGAGCAATTGCAGGTTCCCTGATACACTACCTACAATGGTCGGAAGCAATGCCACGCAAAGCAAAATAAGAATCATCAGCACGATAAATGGAAGGAAAGCACCGATACTGTCATAGCTATCTGTGCCAATTCGGTTGATCATATCGTTTCCCATGGAAAGCATGATCGAGAAGATCGAGGCTATGAACAGGGGATACAATGACCAGCTGATGCAGGCTGCAAGCCAGCGTTCGAAAAACCCTTTTGTCGCTTCGAACAGCGTCATTGCGATCATGATGGGAGCAAGCCCCAACAGAACCGTGATAACGACCTTTGGGAATAGGATCATAAGAGCAGAAACGGCAGCTACCGAACCAATGAGCAATGATGAAATTCCCATCATGATCATGGTTCCAAAAAACCCGCCCATTTCACGACCTATCGTCGTCGCAGCCGTAGAAAAACTATCCAACATATCATCTATGGCTGACGCAAATCCGTCTGTGATTGTTGGCCTAATCATGCCGTTTCCATTAGACGCAAGGATGCCGCCTGCGGTGCCTTGACCTGCCCCCGCGGCCCCCTCGAACATAACGAGAGTCTGCCGGTTTGTACTGCGCTGCTCCCTAACCTTGGACCGCCGGATGCTGGAGTTTTCCGGCTTCGTCATGGCGACGGGCTGGCTGCGCCGCCGGGATAATGCAGGGCGATCGGGACGTTATATCCGATGGCGCTGTGGGGTCGGTCCTTGTTGTAGTGCCTGCGCCAAGTCTCCAGCGTTTCCTGTGCGTCCGCAAAACTCATGAACCAGTGCGCGTTCAGGCATTCGGACCTGAGCTTGCTGTTGAACGCCTCGATGAAGCCATTGTCGGTGGGCTTGCCAGGGCGTGAGAAGTCCAGGGTGATATGGTTGGCGTAGGCCTACAGATCGAGGTCGCGCGAGATGAACTTGCTGCCATTGTCGACCCGGATCGTCTTGGGATAGCCGACCTGGGCACAGACCCGTTCCAGTGTCCGGACCACATCCTCGCCGCGGTAGGTGAAGCGCGGGTCAGCTGCTGGACAAAAACGGGAATGCGTGTCGACGATCGTCAGGATCCGCAGCTTGTTGCCGAGGGCGAGTTGGTCATGAACAAAATCCATGGCCCAGACATCGTTCGGCCCGACAGCCTCCTGGCGATCATCGCGCAGTTTGGCCTTCACCCGCCGTTTCAGGTTCTTGTTCCTGAGCTGCAGACCTAATTCATTGTATATCCTGCGTGTCTTCTTGATGTTCACCTGCCAGCCCTCCCGTCGCAGCAAGACGTGGACACGCTGATATCCGTAGCGCACCCGCGTTTCGCAGATTTCCTCGATCCGTCGTGCGACGGCCGCCTGATCGGTGCGCCGGGACTTGTAGTGGAACGTGGAGGTGTCGAACTGCAGGGTCCTACAAGCCCTGCGTATCAACGCGAACGAGTTCGCGCATCCGACCAGGGTGAGCCAGCAGGCGCCACCGGTTCAAGCCTACTGGCGAACGAACTTTCGCCGGATGACGTCCTGCAACATCTCCCGGTCGAGGGTCAGGTCGGCGACGATCTTCTTGAGCCTCCTGTTCTCATCCTTCAGTGCCTTCAGTCGGCGCATCTCGTTGGGCAGCAGCCCGCCATACCGCTTCTTCCAGTAGAAGTAGGTCGCTTGGCTAATCCCCGCCTTGCGGCAGATCTCGCCCAACGGCGTGCCATCATCGCCTTGCTTCAGGATGAACGCCTTTTGCGCTTCCGTGAACTTCGATGCCTTCATCGTTCTCCGCTCCTCTCCCAGCTAGGGAAGGTTAGCCGAAAACTTCAGCTTCAAACGGTCCAGTTCTCAGGGGGCAGAGCACTGGGACTAATGAGGTAGATAGGCGAGCGTCCTCATGTGCGTGCCGTCGGTCGAGCCAGTCTCGCCCAGATCACACAAGGGGGGAAAAACGTGTTCGTCCACAACGCGCAACATCTCGCGCGCCTCGAAGTTCTTGAAGCGCGACCAGCGGAGGTTGTCGTAAGCTTCGCCCTTGGCATCGTGGCCTCCGGCGAAGACCCGTCGGGCGATGGGCCTGCCGAGTTGCTCAGCCTTTTTGCTCGGCCTTTGCCACCATCACCAGCAGCAGGTAGTCGAGCCGCTTTATGAACCGCAGGTAGGTGATCTACTCGATGACCGAGACGAGGTTGGACACCCCACCGGACCAAAGGGCATTCCAGATCTGGCTAATCTAGGAGCGGATAGGACCTGTCAGTATGGAAAACTTCGTCGCGTGATCGGACGTGCATATCGCGGGGGCAGCGGAAGCCAATCCCGGAGGCAGGTGGGCAACAAGAGGTGTTTATCAATGAATTTTAGGAATGGGTTTGGCCGAATGTGAAGTCCCGTAGCCTCGCGGCGGCGGCCGCTTACCTCAGCAGGAAGCGCAGGACTTGACGCTCGAACTGCTACACTACAGCGATTCGGATCGCAGAACCGCCAGCTTGAGTGAGGCAGATGATTATCAAACTCGCTTGGCCGCTTTAAGACCCAGCATGATCAGCTGACGGATCGCCTCGGCCTCTGATTGGATACCGTTTTCATCCCGAAATAGGGCAATCTGTTCAACCTGCTCGTTGGTCAGGGCAATCAGCTTCTTGACGGGATAAAGCATAGGCTTCGGCATGATGTGGAACTAAGCTCAATCCATGATGTTGACAAGCGCTGATAAGCAATATAGCTTATAGCGAGCTTAGGTAGGGATTGCAGTCCCGCCCCAAGCTCTAACCGAAACCGATCGTATGGAGATCGATGATGGCTAATCGCAGCCTTACCACGCCTGTGGGCGTGACGGAACCGGCATCGCGCCACTTCACCCACACGCCGATCTCGCGCGCCTTCTCGGGGCTTCTCGCGGGGCTTGCGGCCCATGTCGAGGCCGAGCGCGACATCAGCGCGGCCGACGTCCGGGACCCGGACTTCGCCGCGTCGCTCGGCGAGGCCGAGGCGGCCCGTGCGGGCGTCCTCGCCCGGATCGACGGGATCCGCAGCGCCGCGGTGATGCGCCCCGAGGACCGGCCCCTGCGACACATGGCGCTGATCTGCTACCTGCTGATGCAGGCCGGCACCAATGCCGAGTTCCGCGAGGCCCGGCAGGTCCTGGACCAGGCGCCCGGTCTCTTCGCCTGCCCGGGCCATGGCGCCGTGGCCTGGCGCTGCCGGCAGATGCTGCGCAGCATGCGCGTGGCAGTCGGGGAGATGGCCTCCCTGCCCTGCCATCTCGATCCCCACGAGATCGAGCCGCAGACGGCCGCGGTCGCAACGCCGGTCCCGGCCTGACCCTTTCCCCTTCCTGACCCGCGCTGCTGCCTGCCGCGACCCCGCCATTCCGGGGCGGTCCGATGCTGCACGCGCGCGCGTCCTGCACATCCCTCGCGCGGACGGGTCGCGCGAGGGCGGGTTTTCCTTACCTCAGCATCTGGAGGCGTCCATGCCCCGCAAACCCCGCTCCGCCGCATCCGACCCTGCGACGATGTCGTCCTGCCCGACCGCCGATCCTGCGGCTCCCGCCGACCCGGCCACTCCGAGCACTCTCCTCGTGGACGGCGCGTCCCTGGCGGTCCATCCCGGCCCCCTCTCCCCCGGCTGGATCGCCGCCGCCGAGGCCAAGGGCTTCGACATCGCCGGCCGGGTCATCGACCGGCTGCACCTGGCGCTGCGCTGCCGGACCTGCGGGCGTGTCTTCACCTGCCGGAACTTCACGCTGATGTCGGGCCGGCCGATCTGCCATGCCTGCCTGGAGGCCCGCCGGGCGGAGACCGCGGCCCGGGCGGCACTGGTCTACCTGGGCCGTGACCCGGAGGAGACCGCCTACGGGCTCTATCGCGCCCGCTGCGGCCACGACCAGCGCCGCCAGTTCGACTATGTCCGTCGGATGGCCGAAGGCACGGCGGGCCTGCGCTGCGAGGCCTGCTTCGCGGCAGAGGAGGCGGCCATCGCCACGAGGCGTGGCTGGACGCGGATCGGCCCGGACCCCGAGCGCAATCCGAACTACCATCTCTATCGCCATGCCTGCGGGACCGAGCGGCGCATCGCCCGGGCGAACCTCTTCTGGGGGCAGGTCGACTGCCCGGGCTGCGGCACGGGCTGGAGCGCGCGGGAGAGCCGCATCTACCTGCTGGACCTGCGCCATGGGGATCGCCACTTCCTGAAGCTGGGCTACTCCGCCCATCCGGAGAAGCGGCACCGCCATCAGCTGGGCCTGCCCCCCGAGGCCCGCGTGCGGGTCCTGCGCGAGCTGGTCGTGCCCACCGGGGCTGCGGCCTGCGCGGCCGAGCAGCGGATGCACGGCGATCTGCGCCGGAGCTTTCCCGAGGCGGTCGTCCCGCGGGCGGAGTTCGCCGACATGCTCAACGTTACCCGCGAGATCTACCGCCCCGCGCTCCGGGCCGAGATCGAGGCCCGGCTGGACGCGCTGGCCGTGACGCTGGAGGCGCCTGATCCGACAGCGGCGGACCCGACCGCGCCCGACCCGACCGCGGCGGACGAGACCCCGCCCGAGGACCCCGGGACCGACGCATCCTCCGGCCGCTGAGCCCCGTCCTTTCCTGAACCCGTCGCGGGGCGCGCGCGCGCGCACAAAGGCTCGTGCCGGCGCCGCCCCGTCCCTTTCCCCGATCACGGGAGGTCCCGCCATGTCCGATTGGCTGACCCGCTTCCACAGTGCCGCCCGCCGCATCGATGCGGCACCCCTGCCCCCGCCCGAGATGCCCGACGTCGTCTTCGACGCCCTGGTCGAGGGGCGCATCGGCGAGATCGATGATCTCGAGACCATGACGCCGCCCGACGAGGAGATCTCGTTTTCCGAGACCCGTCCGCCCCTCGCACAGCGCCCGCTGATGGCGCTGACGCTGGCGATGCTCGCCCAAGCTTTGCCCGAGGCTTCCGACCTGGCACGGATGCTCCGTCCCGGGGCGATCACGCTCATGGCCTGCCGCCCGGCGGGGCTGGCCCCGGAGCTGGCCCGCCTGATGCAGGCGCTGATCGCCGCGGAGCATCCCGGGGTGCCGTTCGCCCTGACCTGCGCGGCGACGCCGCCGGGGACCGGGACCGCCTCCACCTCGGAGGCCAAGCCCCCGGAGGCGATCCGGTCCTTCTGGAAAGGGGTGCTGGCGGGCGGGGACATGCTGCATGTGCTGATCCTCGGCGGGGAGAACCTGCTGCCCCGGCGCATGGCGCGCCTGCTGCCGCCACCGCTGCATGTCGGCCCGCCCGACCGCGCGGCGGTGGCGGCGGTGCTGGATCTGGCGGTGACAGGCACGGCGCGCGCCTGCGCGACCGGTGCCGCGGCCCGCACCTGCGGCGTGCGCGGCGGGATCGGACCTCGCGCGGCCGGTCGTGTCCTGCCCGCGGCGGTACCGTCGCCTGTCCCACCATCGGACCTGCCTTCCGACGCGGCGCTCCGCGGGCTGGAGGCGGAAGCGTGGCACCTGGCCCTGCGCGCGCCGGACCCCGCGGCATGGACCGCCGAGCTGCGCCGCCTCGCGGCCGGCGCACCCGCGCGGAGGACCGCAACCCTGACACTCGACGATCTGTCCCTCGAGGACGGACCGGTCCGCGATGCGGCCACGCGTCTCGTCGCAGACATGGCCGGCTGGCGCGCAGGCCGGGTGGCCTGGTCCGAGATGACCCGCTCGCTCCTGATCCATGGTGCGCCGGGGACCGGCAAGACATGGCTGGCCCGCGCCATCGCCGGATCGGCGGGGCTGCCGCTGATCGCGGCCTCGCTCGGAGACTGGCAGGCGGCGGGGCATCTGGGCGATCTGCTGCGCGAGATGCGCGCCACTTTCGCGCGCGCCCGGACTGCGGCGCCCTGCGTGCTGTTCCTGGACGAGCTGGACGCCGCCGGCAGCCGTGGCTCCGACGACCGGCACGCCTCGACCTACCGCGCGCAGGTCATCGCCGGGCTCCTGGAACAGCTCGACGGGGTGCTGGGTCTCGAGGGGGTGCTGGTGCTGGCCGCGACGAACAACCCGGGCGCCATCGACCCGGCCCTGCGCCGTCCCGGCAGGCTCGACCGCACGCTGGCCCTGCCGCTCCCCGGCCGCTCAGGCCTGCACGCGATGCTCGCCCGGCAACTGGGTGACGCGCTGCCCCCCGAGGCGCTGGACGATCTGTCCCGTCGCGCCATCGGCCAGAGCCCGGCCGAGATCGATGCCGCCCTGCGCGAGGCCCGCAGCCTCGCCCGCGCTGCCGGCCGCGGCATCACCGCCGCCGATATTGCCGACGCCCTGGGTCTCGGCCCCGAGGCGCCGGGCCTGATGCGCCGCATGGGGGTTCACGAGGCGGGCCATGCGGTGGCCTTCCACCGCCTGCGCCGGGCCGGGGTTCTCGCCGGTCGCATCACCGCGGCGCGGATCGGTGCGACGGGCGGCCTCGTCGCCATCGAGGAGCAGGCCGGCATCCCGACCCGCGCGGGGCTGGAGGCGCGCATCACCTGCCGGCTGGCCGGGCGCGCGGCCGAGGCCCTGGTCCTCGGCGCCCCCGGCACCGGCGCGGGGGGC
>NZ_VDDC01000049.1:0-18748 GCF_006239215.1 Paracoccus haeundaensis | reverse complement strand
TGCCGTCGTCGAGGAAGCGGATCAGGCCGGGCCAATGCGCGAGGGTATAGCGGATATCCTCGGCCAGAAGGGATTTCTGCGGGATGCGCGACAGCTGAGTTCCAAGCCAGGGCTTGAGCGCGGCGATGATCGGGGCGGCCTGGGCGCTCCGGACGGCGAGACGGTCGGCGGGAGCCTGGCCGCGCACGGTCTTCTCGATCTGATACAGCAATGCGATCTGGCGCAGCATCTCCTCGGCGATGGGCGAGCCCTCGCTTTCAAAGCGCTTCACGAAGCGACGGCGGACATGGGTCCAGCAATTGACCAACTGCCACGGCCCCTCATCGCGCGTGATCTCGGTCAGCGCGTTGTAGGACTGGTAGGCGTCACATTGCAGGAACCGGCCGCGGTATCCGGCGAGGAACTTTAGCGGATGCTCCCGTCCTCGGCCGGGGGCGTAGTGGAACAGCACGATGGGCGGACCGACACCGCCATGGCCGCGATCGTCGGACACGACGGCCCAGAAGTAGCCGCTCTTGGTAGCCTTCCGGCCCGGATCGAGCACCGGCGCGCGGGTCTCGTCCACGAAGATCCGGTCGGCGCTGCGCAGATGAGCCTTCATGTGGTCGATGACAGGCATCAGGTGGAAGCAGGCGCGCCCCGTCCAGTTGCCGAGTGTGCCACGGTCGAGGTGGAGACCTTGCCGCTCGAAGATCCCCGCTTGGCGGTAGAACGGAAGGTGGTCGCCGAACTTCGAGACGATGATCCACGCGATCAGCCGTTCGGTCGGCAGCCCGCCAGGGACGACATGCTCAGGGGCATGCGCCTGCACGACGGCCTGCGAGCAGCGGCGACAGGCGTATCTCGGGCGCCGCGTCACCAGCACCTGGAACTGCGCCGGGATTACGTCGAGCCGCTCGGATATATCTTCCCCGATCCGGGCCATCTCACCGCAGCCGCAGGGGCATTGGATGCTGGCGGGCTCGATCACGCGCTCGACCCTGGGCAGGTGCGCCGGCAGATGCCCGCGGTTGCGCGCGGGCTTGCGAGGTTCTTCCCCGCGCGTTTGGGCAAGCGCGGCCTCTGCCTTTTCCTGCGCGGCCGCGAGGACGCCTTGGGCCAGTTCGGCATCCTCGAGCGGCAGATTGAACTGGTCGGGTGACAGCTTCTCGGAACTCTTGCCGAAGCGCTCGCGCTGCGATGCCCGCAGGATGCCCTCCAGCCGACGATTGGCCTCCTGCACCTCCACGAGCGCCGCCTCGACCTCGGTCAGGCGGGCCTTCAGATGAGCGTTCTCACGGCTGAGGGCATCGGCATCCATGCCTCGGAGTGAATCACGCAAACGCGGTTCTGGCTAGCAAAAACAGGGAATTCCCGTGCGTCCGCCCGCTCACCCTGCGACCAGCGGACGCCGCGCCCGTTCCGGCCGCACCAGCCGCCAATCCAACCCTTCGAACAGAGCCGCCAGCTGCGCCGAGGAGATCCGCATCACTCCGTCCCGCATCTGCGGCCAGACGAACTTGCCTCCCTCAAGGCGCTTGTGAACGAGCACCATTCCGGTCTGATCCCAAACCAGCAGCTTGATCCTGTCCGCCCGTTTCGAGCGGAAGACGAAGACCGCCCCACAGAATGGATCGAGCCCGGACATCTCCTGCACCGCCAGCGCGAGGCCATCGATCCCCTTGCGGAAGTCCACCGGGCGCGTCGCCACATAGACCTTTGTTGGCCCTCCCTGACCGAGCATCATGATGTCGCCGTCCGCGCCGCCCGGATGGACCTGGTCAGCAGGATCTCATCGGCGTCGGCCCCGACGCGGATCACGACATCGCCGACAACGATCTCCACGCCGGTGGCGACCTCCGTCTCTGCCGGCATCGCCGCTGCGGGACCCTCGACGACCAACTCTGCAAACATCGGCAGGGCCGCCACGCTCTCGGGCACGACAAGCTGCCCCGTCCGCAACTTCTTCCGCCAGTCGTAGACCTGCCAGCGCGTCGTCCCGTGCTGCCGCGCGACATCCGTTACCGAGGCCCCCGGCACCAGGCTCTCCGCAGCGACCCGCGCCCGCTCCGCCTTCGTGCGCCGCCGACGCCCGCTCGGCCCCTCGATCACCTCTAGCCGAGAAACCCTGCCGTCCCCTGGGCCGTCCAAATGGACGCCCACTTTGCCGTCTCGTTCCAAACCAACACCTCCAACGCTCATGCGTACAGAAAATGGCCCGGTCAGATCAGAAGCGGCAGGAGGGGGGCCGCGTCGCGCTTACAGCCGATCATGGCGCAGATCGCCCAAGCATTGACGCCCCTGCCCCGGCATGCCTGCCGATCGATCACCTTTGACCGTGGTTCCGAGTTCATCGATTGGCCGCATCTGCAGGCGGAGGTGGGCGCCCAAACCTGGTTCTGCGAGGCGCAGTCACCGTGGCAGAAAGGCGCCGTCGAGAACGCCAACAAGCGTCTCAGACGATGGCTCTGCCGCGATACCGATCCGAACACGCTTTCCCAGGAGGAGCTCCGTCAGCTCTGCGCGGGCCTCAATGCCACGCCGCGCAAGTGCCTCGGCTTCCGAACGCCTGCCGAGGTGTTCAAGGCTAACATACTCGGACGCGGCTACAGACGGGAGAAACTCTCCCGGCAACCATTGTCGCATTTGGGCTAGCGCTTCCAGGGTGGGTTCTATTCTGAAACGCGACAAGCCATGATTTGCTGAGCTTTCGCGGATCGAGGAGTTCTCCCGTGGCATCGCTTCTCACCCTGCCGAGCGCTGCATCACTGCGGGTATGCTGCAGCGAAAGATCAGCGTGGCGGACATCGATGTTCAGCCTGGACGGCATGCGAAGCTACCCTCCCGGATCATAAGTATCCTGCCTCACGCTGATGCCTGATCGCCAGAACGACGGCCTGTTTGCCGTCCACCTGATAGAGGACCGTATAGCCGCTGTCCCCAAACGCGATCAGCCACTCCCGGAACTCCGGGGCCATCTTGTCGGCCGGGCGCCCTACGCCCGGCTGCGCGGCTACGATCTGCATGCCCTCCCGGATGGCCCGCACTGCGCGGGACGCGGCATCCGGGTTTTTGGAAGCCAGAAACCGATAGCACCGCTGGACGCCCTGCAGCGATTTCGGCGTCCAGATCAGCTGTGGCATTCAGGCGGCTCTACATCCTGACCAGCTTCGAGCCGAGTCAACCAGTCATCCGCCTCGGCATGAGAAACATGCAGGCCAGTGGTCTGATAGGACGCCCATGCCGTCAGCGCCTCCTGCCGGAACGCCTCACGCTTTTCCTCGCGTTCAACATACTGGGCAATGGCCTCACGCATCAGGTAATGCGGGGTACGGTTCTGTGCCTTGGCAAGCTCCCGCATCCGGGCATGAACCTCGGCATCCAGCTTTACGGCAACAGGGTGGACGGCAGCCATGAAGTCCTCCGAGTACGGATGGTATTACTTCGGTATACCATCGATGCGCAGCGCCGCCAACGGGGCATCTGGTCCCCATTCGCCGACGTCGCAAGTCTCGCCTGATATTCCTGACCGGCCGCTTGGGCCCGCATAGCAGTCCTGAAGGCCCGGGATCGGAATGCCCGCTTTGTGGACCTTACTCATTCTAGACACCTGATCTTCTCTCAGGGCCTTTGACCAGCAGGTTGGCGCGGGTCATTCTATAGCTCAAAACGCTTCGCAAGGCTGCGGGCATCGAACGCTGATCGCGATGAGCAGGACTAACCAGGGGTTTTTGAGCCGTTGAGCTGCTCCAAAAGGTGCTTGGAGGCTCTGAACCGTGGAACTTGCTTGTTCTCCACCTGCACAGGTTCTCCGGTTTTAGGATTTCGGCCCATTCGGGCATCCCGGATCTTGCTGGCAAAACTCCCGAACCCCCGGATCTCGACCCTCTGACCCTGGGCGAGACGGTTTGTGATCTCGTTCAGGATCGAGTTGAGAGCGGCCTCCACCACAGGTCGGGATAGATGAGGGTAGGTCTCCATGAGCTTTCCTACCAGTTCCGAGCGGATCATGGTCAACTCCTTCTTCCCGGGAGGATATGAGCAGGCATTCTGAAGCTTGGCCAGCCGGGAATTGTGAAGTTCAGTCCCTGAACTGGATTCCGATGCCTTCCGGCGTCTCGCTCACCTTCACTGTCGCGATCCCGTCCCCGTTGGACAGATCCACGCTCACGCCATCAAGGGTCGATGTCACCTTGACCATGCGCCAGGGCGGGCATTCAAAGACATGCATCCTGCCATGAATGTCCCTGAGGAGGACGACTTTTGCCATCAAGGTTCTCTGCATGTGACACGCTGTGCTCTGACCCTCAGACTGGATGGCCGAAGGGTTGAAAGTCATGTCCAGTTCTCTGCGCTCAGAACTTTATCAGACGCAAGGCCATGGCGACCTTCGCCTCAATCATACGTTCGAGGTCATCATCGGGTTCTGAACCGGTCATCTGGTTGCTCTTGCTGGCCTGCCGATCCTTGTTCTCCCTATGATCGAGCTCCAGGGAGAGCGAGGTCAGATTCTGAGGTTCAGAGGTTTGAGGCCTTTGTCTTGCGAATGTCATGGTAACCCCCATGGTTCTGTGACCCCACAACACTCTCATCAACCTTTTCCCGCTGTCAAATCTGCCCGAAACCTTCGGCGGGTCTGAACCGAAAGCGCAATGAACTTGTCGGATAGCTCTGCCTCAATGGTCTGCGGCTTGGCTTCTGATTTGATCGTGAAGCCTGAACCGTTCGCTGCGTGATCGCAGCTGTTCTGTTGCGGCAGCTGCAGGCCTTATGGTCCAGCTTCCATTATCAAAATGTGTGATGAACGTGCGTTTTGCTCCGACCAAAAGATCGTCGGACAAGTGGTCTCCAATCACGAGAATTTCGATGCTGACCCGGTCTGTTTCCGCCTGCATGGGACTTGCCTCACCTTCCGCTCTGGTACGGTTGATAATGCTCTCAAACGTGCCGATCGAAGCGTAGTCACCCTGCTTGAGAGGCCCCTGGAACGTTTTGTTTCTTGGGTCCGCGTTGTCCCCTAAGTCAATCCTATAGTCCGTGATCGAATGTTGCACTTCCCTGTCGCCCCATCTCAGGGTCGCATGGACACTTTCGATATAAACGGCTTCCGAACTCATGTTGCTGATAAAGCAAGCTGCATCCAGTTCGGAGCCAGCAGCTTGGTTGATAACGATTTTTGATCGGCGCTGCCGCCGAAAGCTTTGCAGAAAGACCTGGAGATAAGCGATCCAGACGAAGAGCATAGCAACGTTTGCAACAGCATTTATGACATCACTGTTGGCTGAAATCCATTCAAGCATCACGGCTCCCTTTCTGTCTTCCGCTTAACAGGCGCTACATCTTTCTGTTCCTGCCGTTAGCTCTTCAAACGTCACCCGGTTGGTTCCGCTGATCCGACACATGGGCGGAGATTGGGACGCTGCCCGTGAAAGGCAAACCTGTTTGACAGGCGGTCTGCCTCACCGGCTGATGCTCAGGTCCATACAGCTTCGACACGAGCAGCGCCCAAAGCAGTCATTCACCCCAGATCGATATCACCCTGATAAACTTGGGAAGCGCTATCTGCGGAACCGCGCAGCGGCCCGGACGGTTCGGCAACAGGAACATGCTTTGGACGATGAGCCAATGAACGAAGACATTAGCATTCCGCCAGTGCGTGAGGACGGCCTCCAATTGCAAGAAGAGCGAAGGATCCAGAGGGTGTTCTGGACCGTCCAGCGCGTGTCATGGTTCCTGTTTGGTGTTGTCTGTCTTGTTGCGCTGCTGGGTTTTACGGGCAGCGGCGGCGTGTTCCAGAAGCAGACTGTCTATTTTGCCGATGCCGTCGTGGAACTCCCACGTATCACACGGTGGGAAGCTTCGGATGATCTCTCTATTCGCTTCACGACGCCGCAAGCGGCGCATGAGGTCACCATTGCGCAGCCCTTTTTTGATCTCTTCTCCATCGAACGCATTCAACCCGAACCACAGGAGAACACCCTTGCGTCCTCTGCACAGCGCCTGCGGTTCGCGGCGGAGGGGGCGCCGCCTCATGAGGTTTCCATCGGCATCCGGTCCATGCATTTCGGCCGGGCCAGCTTCGACATGACCATTGGCGGGGAGACGCTGATGGTCGGCATTCTTGTTCTCCCATAAGAGGTTCGAATGGATTCAGTCATCCGCGGTCTGGCCGTCTACTTCGTGCTGCTGATCATCGCCCGCCTTTCGGGTCGCCGCACCCTGGCACAGACAACCCCGTTCGATTTTGTCCTGCTGCTGATCATCGCGGAAACGACCCAACAGGCTCTGTTGGGTGACGACTTCTCAATCATCAATGCGTTCGTGCTGATCGTCACGCTTTTCGCGGCAGACGTATCGTTGGCATTCCTGAAAGGACGATCGGCACGGCTGGCGCTCTGGCTCGACGGGGCGCCCACGGTTCTCATCAGCAACGGCACGATCGACGAAGAAGCTTTCCGGCGCGCGCGGGTGAGCGTTGCGGATGTACTGGAAGCCGCAAGGGCGCAGCAAGGGGTCGCATCGCTCGCAAAGATCGATGCCGCCGTGCTGGAAACCAGCGGCGGCATCAGCATCATTCTCAAGGACAGTTAGAGACGTGGAACGTCCGCTTCTCCCGCATAGCAGACTGTCCAAAATGACGGTCGATACGCTACCATGCGGGACATAGCGGTTGTCGGAGGCGTTACAGACTGCGGAACGCGATCCACGATGATAGACGGATTGACGTGATCGGGGACATCCGGACCATCGCAGGACGCTTTGATCAAGACACGACCCCTGCCAGCAAGAAGTCACGACGGCGTCATGAACGGCGCCATATGGTGACAAGGAACCAAATGCCTATAGCAAAGCTTCTTCACCACGGAAGCCAGAATACCAGAGCAATTCTGGCAAGAAGGAGTTCGCATGACAAACGTCACATCCGCGCACGACGTCTTTATCACTGGATTGAAGAACGCACACGCGATGGAGAACCAGGCCCTTTCGATCATGAAGCCCCAGCTTTCCCGGATCGAGCATTATCCGGAAGTGGCGGCTCAACTGGACCTGCACATCCGTGAAACCGAGAACCAGATGCATCGCCTGGAGCAGATCCTTGCAGACGTCGATGAATCCCACTCGTCGTTGAAGGATGCAGCCCTGTCGTTCACCGGATCGATGGCCGCACTGACCCACTCCATGGCAAGCGACGAGATCCTCAAGAACAGCTATGCGAACTACGCATTCGAGCATTTCGAGATCGCCGCATACATCTCGCTGATTACCGCGGCCGAGGAAAGCGGTGCAACGCAGGCCACTGCACTCTTGCGTCAGAACCTGGGTGAAGAGCGCCGCATGGCGGGCTGGATCGAAGAAAACCTGCCGATCGTGACGCGGGCGTACATCGCCTTGTCGGCCAGTGGCGAACGCGCCGACGTCTGATCGGCTTTCAAATCACATCCGCCCGCTGAAGGGCAATCCAAGCATCAGGAGAGAACCGATGGCTGACAAGACCCTTGAGACGCTGTTTCACGAAACCCTGAAAGACGTCTACTACGCCGAGAAGAAGCTGACGACAAACTTGCGCAAGATGGCGCGTGCTGCCCAAAACCCGGAGTTGAAGGCTGCGTTCGAGCAGCATGAGGAAGAGACGCAGGGCCAGGTCGAGCGCCTGACGCAGGTGTTCGAACTGATCGGGAAGCGCCCGCGCGGCAAGACCTGCGACGCGATCGAAGGCATCATCTCTGAGGCCTCCGAGATCATGGACGAGTTCAAAGGCAGCCCGGCGCATGACGCGGGCCTTCTGGCCGCTGCCCAGGCTGTCGAGCATTACGAGATCAGCCGTTACGGCACACTGAAGGCCTGGGCAGAGAAGTTGGGCATGGATGAGGCCGCCGGGCTTCTGGACCAGACCTTGCAGGAAGAGACCGCAACGGACGAGAAGCTCACCATGCTGGCCGAAGCTGTGATCAACACCGCTGCAACCGGCAAGTCGGCCTGAAGATCCGACAGAGGCCTGCCCGGAAGGGCAGGCTTTTTCCGTAGAAGATCACGCTGATCCTGCATTCCCCTCAGATGAGTAGAGAGATCATGTTTTACACAGACAACAAGCTTCAGTACCCGGTCCGTGTCGACGCCCCGAACCCGTTGTTTGCCCGCGCCCTGCAACAGGCCATCGGGGGAGTGGAAGGCGAAATCCGCGTTGCCATGCAGTACTTCTTCCAAGCCTGCGGTGCCCGCGGCAATCCGAAGTTCCGCGACATGTTGATGAACACCGCGGCCGAGGAGTTGGGGCATATCGAGATGCTGGCGACGGCCGTGGCCCTCAACCTCGAAGGGGCCCCCCTGAGCCTGCAGGAAGAAGCGGCAAAGGACTCGGCCGTCAATGCCATCATGGGCGGCCTGAACCTGAAGAACCTGCTGTCCTCCGGTCTGTCGGCAATGCCCGTGGACTCGGACGGCGTGCCGTTCGACATGTCCCATATCTATGCCAGCGGCAACATCGCCGCGGACATGACTGCGAACATCGCGGCGGAGTCCACGGGCCGCACCCTGGCCGTGCGCCTCTACAACATGACGGACGATGCCGGCATGAAGGACATGCTGCAGTACCTGATCGCCCGCGACACGATGCACCAGAACCAGTGGATGGCGGCGCTCGAGGAACTGGGTGGCGCCACTGGCGCCTTTCCAATCCCCAACAGTCATCCCCAGAGCGAAGAAAAAGCCGAGTTCAGCTACGCCTATCTCGGCTTTCAGGCAGATGGCAGCGAACCGGCAGAAGGACGGTGGTCGCAGGGGGCCTCGATCGATGGAAAGGGCGAGTTCACCATCCAGCCGATGGCTCCCCTGGGACAGGTGCCCGATTTGGGCAAAGCAAAGCCAAAGAGCGGCGCTCAAAGCGAACAGATGTAAGACGGCGCGCCTGGTGTCGTGCACAGCACGTCGCTACGACGCTTCAAAGCAGCCGCACGGGATTCCGATCCCGTGCGGCTTTTTTTTGAGTTCGCTTATCAGCGTCATGGCTGAGACTACCTGTGCGCAGTCATGCTGGCCATATTCATGTGTAGCAGACACGGAGCTGACCCCCCAAGCATTGCGCCGGTAGCTCGACTCTCTGATAGCCGAATAAGACGACGGCCGGAACATTCGCTCACGTCGCCGGTTGCCGGACCCCCACCCAACAGGAGGATCCGATGAACCGCCGAACCGTCTTTGCGATCACGTCCGCCGCCGCCATCCTGCCCTATGCTGGTCTGGCGCTCGCCCAAACCCCTGCCGCCGCCGATGATGGCAAGCAGCCGATCCTGCTGGCCGGCAACTTTTCGCTTTTGGCGAGTCAGATCGCCGTCGAACGCGCCTCGTCTGACGCGGTTCGCACCTTTGCCGCGCTGGAGGCCAGCGAGCAACAAGCCATCGCTGCGGCCTTCGGAAGCGCGCCGGGCAACCAGGTAGCCGCCAATCATGCCGCCACCATCGAAGCCCTGCGGGCAATGCAGGCAGGCGAAGAATTTGACCAGATGTACGTGGACAGCCAGATCACTGCCCATGAGCAGGTCAGGGCCCTGCACGCGGCCTATGCCACGGACGGTAGCGATCCGATGGCAAAGGGCGCGTCGATGATTGCCGTACCGGCCATCGATTCACATCTGGCCATGCTGCGCATGATCAGAGGCTGACGAAGTGGAGACCTGGCTATGCGTGACCGGCGGAAACGCCGTGGGTGCCTTTCATGCTGACGCGTGGAAGGCAATCCAGCAGCGGGACTGAGCGTCGCACGCATGGCCGGCGCCCCGATCGGGGCCATCGTCGCGGCGGTCATGGCGGGCAATCGGCCCGATCGCCGCGTCGAAAGCCTGGATGTTTTTCTGAACAACGATTTGTAAAAAGATCGTTGACTATAGCCGCATATCGTTGCGGCGCCGCGCGATGCTGGGGCGCACGCTGATGACACAGGCGCTTGAGGACGTCTTGGCCGAGCCAAGAAAAACTACAGCACCATTAGCTTCCGCCAACCCGGCACGCTGATATGAACTTAGATAGAATTCCAATCTAGCCGTTCCTTGAATTATGCAGACTGTAAGAAAAGGGGCCGGGACTTACCGAAGAGCCCCCACTGTCAGCACTACAAAGGTTTATTTTCCGAAGAATCTATTTGTATATGCATTTCATGTAGTATATTTTTTTACTGGCCTGAGTGAAGGATAAGATATGCAACTCACCAGACTTATCTACGCCTCAAACCATGGCGGAATAAAAAAAGAGGCCCTTGATGATATTTTAGAGGAATCACGCAGAAACAATATACGCGATGATATTACAGGCCTTCTCATTTCCAGCGACGAGGATTTCATTCAGCTGATCGAAGGTGGCCGTACGGTAATTTCGAATTGCTTCATGAGAATTATGCAGGATACGCGACATCGCTATATCAACGTTCTATTGACCCAAGGAGTTGATTCCCGTTTATTCCCAAAGTGGAGTATGCGAAATGTTGATGTCACTAATTTGAAGAAAGACATCATAGATAAATACTGGAGCAAGGGAGCCTTCGATTCCCAAGAGATGGCGCACGCGGATATTGAAGCTCTTTTTTTAAGGTTTTCTGATGTTCGTTGATGGTTTTGAAAATATTATTTGCTTTCCTAGTATTGCATCTAAGATAGTTAAATAGATGTTTCGTCGAACCCCGCTCTTTACGGCAGAGTTTATTCTTGGTGATTTTTGGGATGACATCCGACACGTCTGCATTTAATTATCAACGCCCGCTGTGACCGACAGCTTATTACGGGTCCAAACTTGTATTCGAGAAGAAAGCCCTATTGAAACCGATCTAAAAAAGCTAACGGTCTGTATTAGCGCCTTGGAGCCAAACATACTTGATATGATGGACCTTGCGTCCTTGAAGGCACCTCATCTGCGAAAAGATTTTGTTCGGAGGCTGACCACGGCCAACCCTATCAGTACAAATCACGAACAATCCGGCATCATGTACAACCTTAACGTGTAGAACATCTGCAAGGGGGGTATGTTTTGCGCAGAACTTGCCCCGGAGCTGCTGGAACACTCTCGGCTCGGTGGCCCTTGATGGCAGATCAAGAGTGACCAGACGCTTCGCGTGGCTGCATGCCACGGACGCTGATTGCGCAGAGAGGGAAACTATCCGGCGGTTCTGGAACGGTTGAGTTGTTCCAGAAGGTGCTTCGAAGCTCTGAACCGTGGGATCTGCTTGCTGTTCAACTGTATGGGTTCACCGGTTTTGGGGTTTCGACCCATTCTTGAATCCCGGATCTTGGTGGCGAAACTTCCGAAACCGCGGATCTCGACTCTTTGGCCTCGCGCGAGACGGTCCATGATTTCGATCAGGATCGTGTCGAGAGCGGCTTCCACCATGGATTGAGGCAGATGCGGATGAGCCTTGACGAGCCTTCCCACCAGTTGCGAGCGGATCATGGCAACTCCTTCTTCTCGAAAGGATATGAACAGGTGTTGGGAAGCTTGGCCGGCCGTGATTTAGAACTTCATGACGCGCAGGGCCAAGGCGACTTTTGCTTCGATCATCTGTTCGATGTCTTCATCAGGGTTTGACTTGGTCTTCCGTTTGCTCATCTTGGCGTGGCAATGACTGCTTCCAGTATGCTTAAGCTTCGGGAAGAGTGTGGGTAGCTGTCTCGGCTCAGTCGTCAGGCATCGTTTCTGTGAAGTAATCATGGCAAGCCCTACCGTTCTATGACCCGTCGATCATCTCATTGCCTCGGTTGGGCCGTCAAATTCGATAAAGACATCCGGCGACTTTAAGCCGACAATCGCCCTTGTCAGTCTTGCTCTTTATTGGCAGCGACCGATCGACCGACATTCGGCAGGAAGGCACGAGCAATGTCACTGGCGATCCGGCGCGGCCGCCGGGTGGTCGCATCGACGCAGCACCAGGAACTGCGCACCTCCGCCACCAAATCATCTCCACGCTTGAACAGGGTCGTGAAGGAAGCGCGCGTTCCGCGCGTTGCAGTAGCCATGACATGTGCCTCCACCCGGTCCTCCAGAAACAGCGGCAGGCGATAGACGATCACATGTTTCAGAGCCACCCAGAGGAGTTCAATCTGCGCTTGCGGCGGAGAGCGGTACTGCCAATATCGAACGACGGCTTCCTGTACCCATTGAAGATAGACGGCGTTGTTGACATGGCCCATGGCGTCGATGTCCTGGGTCGTTATCTCAATGGGGTGGCAGAACACGAAAGCTGTCGCTGTTGGCATGGTGTCCATGTCTTTTCCTGGCTGACTCACCGCCGATATGGGGCTTGGGATACGATCTGCCGATCGGGGGGTATGTTCAGCGGCGGGCGACCAGCAAGCCCAGGAGCACACCGACGCCTGCTGCAATCCCCAAGGCCTGAACCGGGTAGCCGCGAACAAGGTCGCGTGTTTCCTCATAACCCAGTTCCGCATAGAAAGCTGCTTCCTGCGCGCGCTGTCCGCCAGCCTTGTACAGCCGTTTGGCATGATCCTGTCCCGCCTTCCGAAGAGGGCCGACATACTCGCGACTGACGTTCAGAGCCCCATCGGCAAGGGCCGCCCCCCGCTCAACCAAGCCTGCGGTGCCTGCTTCGTACGGAATTGACGTATCATTGGCAGCGGCATTGACATTGCGGTCTGTTTTGACAGGCGGTTTCTGTACCATCGCGTAGTCCTTTTGTGTGTGTGGACGTTGTCCCTAGAGCAACAAAACCCCACTGGGGGTCTGGTTCCACGGCTTGCAGAAAGGCCGTTTTTGGCTCGCTACGGAGTAAACCCTTTCAAACCGGCGATACCTGGCAAAAAAACGCACCAGGTCCTGAAGGAGCTGGTGCGCTGCAAGTCTGGTTTTCGAGCAGTGGACAGGTCATCCGGCGGTATTTCTCGATAAAGAGACAATAATCGCGGCATGGCTGTTATCCCCCTTTTGCCTCGCGCCGGGGTTGTTGGGAAGTTGTCGAAATGGTCAGGCCATGTGCCGGGTCGGCGTGATGAACAACGACGCCCCGCGGATCACGGCTGCATCCGGTCTTCCTTCTTAGCTTGTCGGCTCGCGTATCATGGATGATTGTCACGAGGCCAAGGCTCAACATGGAGATCAAGATGCCCAAGGGAACGGTAAAGTGGTTCAACGCGGACAAAGGCTTCGGCTTCATCCAGCCTGACAACGGCGGGACTGATGTTTTTGTCCATATTTCGGCCGTCGAGCGGGCCGGTATGCAGACCCTGAAGGATGGCGCAGCTGTCTCGTACGAATTGGAAACCGGCCGCGGCGGAAAGATCAGCGCGATCGACCTGCGACTGGCATGACCTAGGTCCGCTAAACAGGCAAAACGATAGCAGAGCTTGCCGCTCGGCAGACGTGCTTGAGAGGCGGCCCGTGCTCGGGTCGCCTCTTCGTCCGCCGCAGCTCGCCGCTGGCATGTCGCATCTTACTGAAGATAATTGGTGCTTGCTCATGCAAAAAGGGCCGCACAAGGGCGGCCCTCTTGTTCATTGTGCTGGAGACGGAGCAAGCCACCGATGCCAGATTGAAGGAGTATCACTCGCGGGTGCGGTTCCGATCGTCGCGGCCCAAGGTAGAGCGCTCGTCGTCCACCTCGACCTCGGTGTGGCGAACCGTGTCGGACACTGTTTCCTGCCGCGTATCGCTGGTCTTGCGCAGCCCGATCTCCTCAACCACGCGGGCTTCCTTGGAGACGACGGCCTCCTCCCGGTGTTCTTCCGCCTCAAACGTCCGCTCGCGGTAGTCTTCGTCAACGATGGCAGGACGATCCACAGGGGTTCGGACCAGCTCAACATGCTCATCGCGCAACTCAACCGTCTCGCTGACCGGCGTTTCTACCGTATAGGCGCGAATGCGGACGCGACCGTGGCTGGTGTCACGCTTGCCGACACGCAGGGTCTCCTGAACGACCGGGATCGACTCTCCAGAGGGGGTCGCGGAATGCCCGGCGGCGGTTGCACGCTCTGCCGCATAGGGGCTGACCTCGTAGCCGCCCCACCCCTCGTTGCGCCAGCTGGCCTCGCGCTCATCGAGGTTCACGGTGCCTTCGTCATCCAGAATGTCCAGAACCGCATCATATTTCTCGCTGTCGAGACCGGACACCGTCAGGAGATGACCGCCTCGGGAGAGGCCTTCAGCATAGCTGTAGCGATCCTCGTCAGGCATCAACAGATCGCCCAGACTGTCCCAGAAGCCTTTGCCTTGATCGGCTTGCTCAGTCGCGGTGTCGGTCTTGCCGGAATCCAGGCGGATCTGGCTCATGTCCACGCGAGCCACGAGAAGCCGATCCACGGCACGCTGTGCATCGTCCTGGGTGTCAAAGAGTGCCGAGACGGACATCTCGCCTGCAGTATCAGTAGTGCTGTCATAGGTCATCATGATGATCCTTTCGTTTCAGGATCAAAAACGGTTCTGGCCTCGGGATGTTCCCATATGCCGTAGCGCCGGCGGGATTTGGCTTGGTCCGAGGCCTATTATCATACTCTCTATCAGGAGCCTGCGTGATTAAAATTGAACCAGGGGCGCTTTAGCCCAAACCAGGATGCCGTTGTAGGAAAGGCGCGTCCCGGGGCGTCCAGGACGTGCTGCTCAGCTGACGGGTGCACAGCCTCTCCTTGGCTTCCGCTTGTAAAGTACGATAGCAGACGAGAGGGGCGGCTGAACAAGACTGCTTGGTGTAGCAGGTGATGAAGACAGGTCCGGCACGGCCCTGAGGAGATTACGGACTATCGTTGTTTCCGGGCATCCTCGCAAATTGGACGTTAGGATAATGGCGGTGCCTGAGGATGGAGAGGCGTGGGGATGCAAGACAAGTTTCAAGCCGATGTGGATATCATCGCCTCCATCTCAGCCGTGTCCTCGATCCTCGACGTGGTGTGCCAGATGACGGGCATGGGGTTTGCAGCGGTGGCACGCGTCACCGAAGGCCGCTGGATTGCCTGCGCCGTCAAGGACGAGATCGCCTTCGGCCTTGCCGCGGGTGACGAACTGCCGGTGGAGACGACGATCTGTCATGAGATCCGGCAGCTCCCGGCCCCGGTGGTCATCGAGAGTGTGTCCACGGATGAACGTTACAGCACCCACCAGACGCCACTGATGTATGGCTTCCAGAGCTACGTGTCTTTTCCCATTCATCTGCCGGACGGGGAATTTTTTGGCACTCTTTGCGCCATCGATCCCCTCCCCCGTTCCTTGAGATCGGCACAGACAATCCTAACGTTTAAGCTGTTTGCAGAACTGATTGGCCAGCATCTCGAAGGCGCGCGGAAGCTCGCCCAGACCCAACGCCTACTTGAGGAAAGGCGGGACTGGGAGCGCCAGCAAAGGGTTGTGCAGCGCGAAATGATCCATCGCATGAAGAACACCCTGACCATGGTCCAGGCGGTGGTGACCCAGAGCCTGCGCAACGCCACTTCGCTGGAGGATGCCGCGCGCTTGGTGTCCGACCGGATCCATGCCCTTGGGCGCGCGCAGGACATCCTGACGGAGCACAGGTGGGAGACCGCCGACATCCACGAGGTGGTGCAGGCCGCAATTGCGCCGCATGCCGATGGCGAGCATCGTTTTCTGATAAGCGGGGACACGGCGGCGCTGACCGCGCAGCAGAGCATGGGTCTGGCGCTTGCCCTCCACGAGTTGTCGACGAATGCGACAAAGTACGGCGCCCTGTCGAGCGCGCAGGGCCGGATCCACATATCATGGACGGTATCGGTGGATCGGGCACTCATGTTCCTGTGGCAGGAAGTTGGAGGACCCGCAGTTGATGCGCCCACACGAACGGGGTTCGGTACACGCCTGACCGAGCGTGTTGTGCCCTTCTATTTTGACGGTAAGGCCCAGTTGGACTATGCCCCAAGCGGGGTACGCTATGAGATGACCGGAACCTTGTAGAGACCTCCCGATCTTCTCCGACAGAGCCGCTTGAAGTATACCGGAACATTCTCCTACATCTTCGGTTCGGCTGTTGAATCGAAAAAGGTTCCATGAGGAAGAGCCTTCACATGTTTTCTCCGCCGCAACCGAAGGATGCTCGTTTGCCCCACAATGCTACACCTGTTGATGCCGCTCATTGCCCGTGCATCCTTATTGTCGAAGATGAGCCTATCATTGCCATCGACCTTCGGATCATCTTTCAAGATAACGGCTATGATGTGCTTGGGCCTGCCACCTCGGTCGACATGGCCCTGCAACTCCTGAACAATGCGCGGCCGGACCTGGCGGTTCTCGACGTGAACCTTCGGGGCCAATCGGTGGTTCCAGTCGCGGAACGTCTCCGAAGCCTTCAGATCCCTTTCTTCCTCTCCTCGTCCTACGAGACTGCGCAACTACAGACAGTCACTGTCCTGGCGAATGTAGAGAATGTTCGAAAGCCGTTCGAGGAGAGGCGGCTCCTGGCTGTTGCCCGGCGTGCTCTTGGGTCAACATAGCCCGTCTGCCATTGTTTGGTGGCCTGTGGGGAGATAGTTTTAGCGTACCTAACGCATATTAAGCGTTGATTTTATCAAGCAGCAGATTCGACGCTCTGAACCACGGAACCTGTCTTGCCGGGATTTTCAGCGGTGTTCCGCTTTTAGGGTTTCGACCCGTATGTGCACACCGAGGTCTGGTGACGAACACCCCGAAGCCTCGGAGTTCGACCCTGTCTCCACGTGCCAATGCCCCCTCGATTTCCGTGAAGATCGCTGCAACGACTGCCTCTGCAGCCTTGGGTGCAAGATGTGGGTTGGCATCAGCGATCTTTCGGACGAGTTCTGAACGTACCATACGGTTTTCCTTGATCTCAAATCGCCACGAGGTGAGTGAGTTTTGCTGGGATCAACCGACCCAAGCATTTGTTTGTTCCTGGAACAGCGTCGGGCTCTCAAGCCATCTGTCATGCCATCATGCAAACAGTTCCGCAGCCAGAGCCGGATCGACAGACATGTCGCTTCGGATCAGTCCGTGGCTCCACCGTCGGCGTGCGCGGGGCGTGTGCCACGGCGGGCAGTCGACGATCGGGTACCAGCAGACGCCAACCACGTTCACCCCTTGTCGCCTGGCAATCTCCACTTCTTCGTGAACGTGCCGCCACCAGTGGCCTTTGTGAAACCCGGGATGGCGGTGATGATGAACAGGATGGCCATCATGCCAACTGGTTTCAGAGACCATGACGGGTTTCCGGTACCGTCTCCACGTCTTGACCAAAACTTTTGAAAGCGCGGTGCGGGCGGTATGGGGATAATAGTTCACACCGATCACGTCGACATCGACGGCTGACACGATGGCGTCGGTTGCTTCGAACTGACGGTCTCCGACCCCGGTGATCGGATCGTTGGTCAGAATGCCGATATTGGGATGATGATCGCGTGCAACTCGGGCCATGGTGATCGCCATGCCGGCGGCCTCATGGGAACGCATGCCTGATAGCCGCGGATAAAGAGACGGTTCATTGACCGGACACAACCAAAGCCGCTCATGGCCGGAAATACCAAGCGCCGCTTCCGCGGCGATCTGCGCCGTATGGATCGGATCGAAGTTTCGGTGATAGTGGGACAGATCCCAGATCCCCTGAACATCAGCTTCCCGGGCGGCCGAGAGCCGGTCCCACGGATCGTGACCAGGAACCAGGCCGTCCCGGACGGTGAGCATGCCATGGGCGCGAGCTACCTGGAAATGCTGGTGCATTCGATCATGTGGCGTGTGCCGGGTAGTTAAGAGCAGGTCATGGCGTCCGTTATGCACCAGTCCACACTCGAAGCCGGCAATCGCTTCGCTTCGGAACAGGGGGTCGCAAAAAGGAAGTGAGAGTTGATCTGATATGATCGGGCCTCGTAGTGCAGCGTCTTGGTGGCAGAGAACCTGAGAAGCAGCTTTTCTACAATGCCAATGCCGGAATGAAATTCACTACGGCAGATCAAATACGGTTCACGGCTGAAAGTCATATTTTGAGCGGCTCAACCGCCCCACCACCCCCGGCTGATCCCCGTCTCCCGCGCGTCTCGGCGCATACCGGTGACTATGCCTGCTTGCGGGGCCGTCCTCCCTTGGCCCCGTTCTGCCGCGCGGCGGCTGCCTTGGCGGGGGTGGTTACCCTGCCGCCTGCTGCGCCAAGCTGTGCGGCCATCCAGCGCTTGGTGCCGAAAATGCCCTGCATGAGGCTCGGGACGTAGACATCGGCATCCAGGGATGGCCAATGCAGGGCCAGCCCCGAGGGTGCAATCTCGATTTCACCAAGCGCTGCAGGATCGGCATCGGCCAGCTCCTGCATCAGATGGACGGGCACCGTGATAATCACGCCGGAGCTGAGGCTCACCACCAGTCGGTTCTGAGGGGCATCGTATTCCGCGCTGACCGCGTATCCGTTCTGGCGCAGGTCTTCACCGCGCTGGATCGAAGCCTGAAACTCTTGTTCAGAAACGTCCATGAATCTCACTCCATGCTGGGCAGAGAGTCGCAAGATGGGCGGCCAGGTCCTTCTGGATGCGCACCACGATCCGCCGCGAAAACCCGTAGACCTCCCGCAGTTCAGGGGGGCCGTCAGGGCAGTTGAGGATAAAGACCGCTTCGCCGCCTGCCCCGATCACGTGGACATGGGCCGGGCGGTGGTCATCCGGGTAGATCACCACCCGCAGACCGTCGAAGCGAAGAACGGTTGGCATGGTGTCACCCTACCATAAACCCAAGCGCTTTGGAAATGGTTTCAGGAGTGCAATGGCGATGTTGCGCAAATCAGCCCCGAGCATGACTGCCCCCTTTCCCGCCATTCTTCAGCGGACGGCTTCGATCTCGG